>CADBLY010000014.1 GCA_902795725.1 uncultured Erysipelotrichaceae bacterium | reverse complement strand
GCCAATTATCATCCCCATATTCATATGATAGTAACTGGTGGTGTGATAAATAAACTAGGAGAATATATCTACAGCAAAGATGAATTTTTACAACCACTTTATAAGAAAGAATGCGTGTGCTACTCCAAAGAACCATTCAAATGCGTAGAAGAAACATATGATTATTTAGCCAGATATGCTTTTAAGGTATGCATGACTTTAAAAAGGTCGTGTTTTTCAAAGTATAAATATGAATAATTATTTATACTTTTTTTGTCGTGTTACAAATATTTACATATAATACCATAGAGGTGTATTATGCTTAAATTAAATGAATTGAAAAAAGGTAATATAGGTATTATAAATAACATTCAATGTAAAGATCATGTTAAAGTAAGACTAATGGATATGGGATTTAATAAGGGTGATAAAATTAAATTAATACTTGTCAGTCCAAGTAAAACCATCAAAGCATATTTAATTAAAAATACCCTTATATCATTAAGAGATAGTGATGCTAAAAAAATAGAAGTGGAGGAATATTATGAAAGTAGCTCTAATAGGTAATCCTAATGTAGGAAAAAGTACATT
Organism: uncultured Erysipelotrichaceae bacterium; assembly: GCA_902795725.1. Lineage (GTDB taxonomy): Bacteria > Bacillota_I > Bacilli_A > RF39 > UBA660 > RUG12438. The sequence continues at coordinate 9,250 of CADBLY010000014.1, read as the reverse complement.
ATTCAATAATCTCACTAATCTTCATCAGCACACAGGCAATTGGACTGGTAAAACCGTAGATATTGCTATAGGACACTATAAAGATATAGAATTAATTGACCTTCCAGGGACTTATTCTTTAATTCCACATTCAGAAGAAGAGTGTGTTACTTATGATTATGTTGTTAATGGGAAATATGATATAGCTGTTGTTGTATGTGATGCTTTATGCCTAGAACGTAATCTTAATCTTGTTCTTCAAACATTAGAAGTAACAGATAAAGTAATTATGTGTGTTAATCTAATGGATGAAGCTAAAAAAAGATCTATATCTATTGATACTTACAAATTATCTAAACTACTTGGGATACCAGTTATTGGCATGTCAGCATCCAAAAATGAAGGAATCAATGATTTAATTCATACTATTCATAAATTTAAAACCAATCCTTTAACTATAAATTATGATAATGATGTAGAAGAAGCAATCATGTGTATAAATAAAAAAACAAGATTTGAATCAATCTATAGTTTAATGAAAGATAATAATAAAGAAGTAAACTTGATTAGAAATCACTTATTAGAAAAAGGTATAAATATTAATGAACAAATAATAACTAAGAAAAATTCAATAACTCATAGTATAGCTAAACAAGTAGTTACTAATATTAATTATAAACATAGTATATGGGATAAAATACTAACAAATAAAATAACTGGTATACCCATTATGATAACTATGTTAGTATCTATCTTATATATATCTATAATTGGCGCTAATTATCCATCAGAATGGCTATTTAAATTATTTGATTATTTAGGACCTGTTTTAGAAAAAACATTATTATCAATTCATATTCCAGAATTTATTGTTAATCCTTTAATATATGGTGTCTATAAAGTTACCACCTGGGTTATTGCTGTTATGTTACCGCCAATGGCTATCTTTTTCCCACTGTTCACTATCTTAGAAGATTTAGGAGTATTACCACGCATTGCTTTTAATTTAGATGGATACTTTAGTAAAAGTAATTCTTGTGGCAAACAAGCTCTTACTATGTGCATGGGAGTAGGATGTAACGCAGTAGGTGTAACAGGAACTAGAATAATAGATTCACCACGAGAAAAACTAATAGCCATTTTAACCAATTCTTTTGTTCCATGTAATGGTCGATTTCCTTCACTAATATCTGTTATAACTATGTTTTTTATTAGTCGAAATATTATCTTAAAATCATTATTAAATGCAACTATTCTAGCTTTAATTATTGTTTTAGGTATTTTTATGACCTTATTAGTATCTAAGATACTTTCAAAAACAATATTGAAAGGAGTACCATCTTTATTTATACTAGAGCTACCACCATATCGTAAACCACAAATAATAAAAGTAATTGTAAGATCACTCTTTGATCGTACACTATTTGTTTTAGGTAGATCCTTAATCATAGCCGCACCAATGGGAATACTTATTTATCTATTAACTAATATCAATATTAATGATACATCATTGTTAATTCATATAAGTAATTTCTTAAACCCTGTTGGTAAATTTATCGGACTTGATGGTGTTATAATAACTGGATTTATTATAGGAATAGCTGCTAATGAAATAGTCGTACCCATTATTATGATGATTTATATATCTAATAGTTATTTAATTGATATAACTAATCTAAATACTATGAAACAAATACTTATTAATAATAACTGGACTATAGTAACAGCTATATGTTTCCTAATATTTGTCCTATTTCATTTTCCATGTTCAACGACTCTTTTAACTATAAAAAAAGAAACAGGTAGTATTAAATGGGTATTATTATCTATATTAATCCCATTATTTATTGGAATAATAATGTGCTCTTTTGTTTATCATTTATCATTATTATTTTATTAAAATTTATATTTACATTTTTCATAAATCATGGTAGTATTTAATTAGAGATAACAATATAAAGGGATGATAATATGTGGCTATTAATATTGCTATTTACCATAATACCTGTTGGTCTTATTATGTGGACTATATATAGCTTAAATGAAAAAGAAAAACAACCATATTGGATGTTAGGATTATTATTTATAGGTGGATTATTATCCTTTTTTCTAGTTAGATTAACATCTTCTTTTTTAGACGGTAGGGTATATGAATTAAGTTCAGCATCACCTTTTCTAAAACAAGATTGGGAATTTTTCTTAGTTGCTTTTGGTATGATTGCTGTTGTAGAAGAATTATCTAAATTTATAATGTTAAACTTCTTTAGTTTTCGAAGTAAAAAGTTTAAATATCCTTATGATGGTATAGTATATGGCGTTTTTGTATCATTAGGTTTTGCTTTTTTAGAAAACCTTATGTATTTAAATAATCAAGGATTAGGAATAGCATTATCAAGAGCAATATTTACTATACCTGCTCATGCGTCATTTGGTATTGTTATGGGTTATTATTTAGGGCTAGCAAAAGGATGTATTAAAAAGGGGTTAAATACCGATTGTTTAAAATATCGATATATCGCTTTTTTTGTTCCATTGATATTACATGGAATGTATGATTATATTTGTAATTTCAATGTTAATAGTGCCTATTACGGATTAATTGCTTATACTGTATTCTTATATGCTCTAGCCATAATTAAAATGTATAAAATGAATAATTTAGATATTTCTTATTATGATGAAGATAATTATAAACCAGATGATATCATAATGGATTATAAAGATGAAGCAACTATTCATAGTGAAGAAATAAGAAAAAATCTTTTTGAAAGGGAAGAACATGGTAGTTTTAATCCTGAAACAAAACAATATGAAACAAACAATTTTTGTATGAAGATGTTTTCATCAGATGATGATGAAACTAACAATAATGAACAAGGCCATAATTAACCTTGTTCATTTATTTTATTCACTCCTTTCATTCATAACTTATGAAGATTATGAAAATATAAAAAATATTATTTCTTATAATAATACAGTTTGACAAGGTATAATAAGCGTGTTACCATGTAATAAGTTTAAAAAATTATAAAAATTTCACGAAAAAAAAGGAAATTAGACATTTATCTCGTATAATATAAGTGAGGGGTAATAAATTTATAATGGAGGAAATATGCTACAAGTAAAAAGGATAACAAAAGTTTATCAAACAGATAGTTTGAAACAAAAAGCCTTAGATAACATTAGTATTAGTTTTAGAAAAAATGAATTTGTATCTATTCTAGGTGCGAGTGGATCCGGTAAAACAACACTTTTAAATATTATTGGTGGCTTAGATAAATATACCAGTGGTGATTTAATTATTAATAACAAATCCACCAAACGTTTTAAAGATAAACAGTGGGATAGATATCGTAATCATTCTATTGGTTTTGTTTTTCAAAGCTATAATTTAATTCCGCATCAAACAGCATTATCTAATGTTGAACTTGCTCTTACTTTATCTGGAGTAAGTAAAAAAGAAAGAAGAAAAAGAGCTTTAAGAGTTCTAAAAGATGTTGGATTAGCTGATCATGTTCATAAAAGACCTAACCAGATGTCTGGTGGACAAATGCAAAGAGTTGCTATTGCTCGTGCATTAGTAAATGATCCTGATATATTACTTGCCGATGAACCAACGGGAGCCTTAGATAGTAAAACTAGTATTCAAATTATGGAATTACTTAAAAAAATAGCTAAAGATAGATTAGTTATTATGGTTACGCACAATCCAGAATTAGCTGATAATTACTCCACTCGTATTATAAAATTATCCGATGGTAAAATAATAAGTGATTCTAATCCTTATGATATTGATGGTAATAATGAGACAATTGATAATAAAAGAAAAACATCAATGTCTTTTATAACTGCTTTATTCCTAAGTTTAAATAATTTATTAACAAAAAAAGGACGTACTTTACTAACGTCATTTGCAGGTTCCATTGGTATTATAGGTATCGCACTCATTCTATCTTTAAGTAATGGTGTGAGAAGATATATAAACAAAGTTGAAGAAGATACATTATCAAGTTATCCAATTACTATTGAAAAAGAAACTATTGATGCATCAGCTATGATGCAAGCATTTATGAAAACTGATAATAAACATAATCATGATAATAAAAAAGTTTATTCAAGCAATATCATGAATCAAATAGTAAATAGTATGACATCTAAAATAAAAACAAATAATTTATCAAAGTTTAAAAAATTTATAGATAATGATTCCAATATTGCTGAAAATACAAGTTCAATCCAATATGGTTATGACTTAGATTTACAAATATATCATGATAATAATGGAAAGATCTGTAAGTCTAATCCAGCTAATTTATTTGAAATAATGGGTCTTGAAGGAATGGTTAGTAATCCATTTATGAGTAGTTATCAAAAGACGGATGTATTTACCGAATTAATTGATAATAAAAAATTATTAAAAAGTCAATATGATATCTTAGCAGGTTCATGGCCAACTAGCTATGATGAAGTAGTCTTGATAGTAGATGAACATAATGAAATAAGTGATTATGCATTATATGCAATAGGATTAAAAGATCAAAATGAACTTAAAAATATCATTGAAACAAAAAAAGAACTAGATGAGACTACAACTAGTTATTCATATGATGAATTATTAAACTATAAATTTAAAGTATTATTAAATACAGATTATTATAAAAAAGATAATGGTATATGGATAGATTACTCTAAAGATGAAGAATATTTAAAAGAAAAATTAAATAGTGCTTTAGAAATAAAAATAAGTGGTATTGTAAAAGTAGGAAAAGATACTAAAGGAGTATCAACTACTGGCATGATAGGTTATACTAAGGACTTAAATAATTATGTTATTGATAAAATAAATAATAGTGATATTGTTAAAGAACAACAAGAAAATCAAAATATTAATATCTTTACTGGTATGCCTTTTAGTACTTCAGATACTTTTAATATGAATGATTTATCAAGTGAAAGGCAAAAATATCTAGCTACTTTATCAAGTTCAGAATTAAGTAAAGTAATTGAAAATTATAATAATAATAGTAGTTCAACTTACGAAAGTAATTTACAAAAACTAGGAGTAGTTGATTTAGAGAACCCAGCTACTATAAGCATTTATGCTAAAGACTTTAAATCAAAAGAACAGATTACTGATATTATAAAAAAATATAATAAAAAACAACAAGAAGAAAACAAAATAAACTATACTGATATGGTTGGTATCATGATGAAAAGTGTGACATCTATTGTAGATATAATCAGTTATGTTTTAATAGCTTTTGTAGGAATATCATTAATTGTATCATCTATTATGATAGGTATAATAACTTATATATCCGTACTTGAAAGAACCAAAGAAATAGGGATATTAAGAGCTATAGGAGCTAGTAAAAAAGATATATCTAGAGTCTTTAATGCTGAAACATTTATTATTGGTTTATGTGCAGGTTTAATAGGCATATTAGTAACCATCTTACTTAATATTCCAATTAATGCTATAATAAAATCAATAACAAATATTTCAGGTATATCTAAGCTTCCATTATTGGGTGGAGTTATTCTTGTAATTATTAGTATGTTACTTACCGTCATAGCCGGATTAATACCAGCTAAATTAGCAAGCAAAAAAGATCCAGTAATAGCTTTAAGATCCGAATAATAAAAAGGAGTGAAAAAATGTTAAAAATATTCAAAAGAATAGGTAAGAAAGAATTAATATTTATGTTTATAAGTATTATCTTTGTTGTTGTGCAAGTATGGTTAGATTTAAAACTACCTGATTATACAGCAACTATAACTAAATTGATATCCACAAAAGGAACAAAGATAGCTGATTTAAAAAATCCGGCTATTGGCATGACATTGTGTGCTTTAGGTAGTTTAGTATCCGCTATTATTGTTGGATATTTTGCAGCTAATGTGGCAGCAGGTTTTTCTAAAAAAATAAGAAAAGATGTATTTAGAAAAGTTGGTAAATTTAGTATGACGGAAATTAAACAGTTTTCAACAGCTAGTTTAATTACTCGTACGACAAATGATATTACTCAAGTTCAAATGTTTATAGCTATGGGCTTACAATTACTTATTAAAGCTCCTATAACTGCAGTATGGGCTATATGTAAAATCTCTAATAAAAGTTGGCAATGGACAGCTATAACTGGTGGGGCCGTAGCAGTTTTACTTGTTATGATAACAATACTTCTTTTACTTGCTTTACCTAAATTTAAAATTGTTCAAAAACTAGTTGATAATTTAAATAAAGTAACTCGGGAACACTTAACTGGTATTCGTGTAGTTAGAGCCTTTAATGCTGAAAAGTTTCAAGAAGATAAGTTTGATATAGCTAATAATGATCTAACTAAAACGCAAATGTTCACACAACGTATGATGGCTATTATTAGTCCCGTTATGATATTTATAATGACCGGATTATCCTTAGCTATATACTATTCAGGAGCTTATATTATAGATTCAGCTAACATAACCGATAAAATAAATATCTTTGGAGATATGGTAGTATTTTCATCATATGCTATGCAAATAGTAATGTCATTTATGATGTTATCAATGATCTTTATTCTATATCCAAGATCTAGCATATCTGCTAATCGTATTAATGAAGTATTATCTTCACCTATAGCTATTAAACCAGGAAAAATAAATATAAAAGCTAGTAGTTCAGTAGGAACAGTAGAATTTAAAAATGTATCTTTTAAATATCCTGATAGTGAAGAATATATGTTAAAAGATATTAGTTTTAAAGTTTTAAAAGGAGAAACAGTAGCTTTTATTGGATCAACCGGAAGTGGTAAAAGTACTCTTATAAACTTAATACCACGTTTCTATGATGTTACCGATGGTGAAGTATTAATCGATGATATAAACGTTAAAGATTATGATTTAGAATATCTATATAAAAAAATAGCTTATATTCCACAAAAAGCCATAATGTTTAGTGGTGATATTAAATATAATGTAGGCTATGGTGATAGTGGTAAGAAAAAAACCAAAGAGAATATCAAAAAAGCCATTGAAGTAGCACAAGCAGAAGAATTTGTTTTAAAAATGGAAGATAAATATAATTCTTATATATCACAAGGTGGAACTAACATATCAGGTGGTCAAAAACAAAGATTAGCTATCGCTAGAGCTATATCAAGAGATCCAGAAATATTAATATTTGATGATTCCTTTAGTGCATTAGACTATAAAACAGATTATAAATTAAGAAAAGAATTAAAGAAAAATATTAAAGGAGTAACAACTTTAATAGTTGCTCAAAGAATTGGAACCATTAAAGATGCCGACAAAATAATAGTATTAGATGAAGGTAAAATGGTTGGAATAGGTACCCATAAAGAACTATTAAAAAGTTGTAAAATATATAAAGAAATTGCCTTATCGCAATTAAGTGAGGAGGAATTAAAAAATGAAAAATAGAGGACCTCACGGTATGAATACAAGTAATGACAAAGCAAATAATTTTAAAGAAGCAATGTCAAATTTAATTAACTATTGTAAACCTTACTATATATCAATTATCATATCAATTATATTAGCTACCATTGGTTCTATTTGTTCTATAATTGGACCAAATAAATTAAGTGATATGACAAATGAAATAACCAAAGGATTAATGGGTAAAATGGACTTTAATGCCATTAAAAGCATTGCCTTATTCTTACTTGTTATATATATAATAAGTGTGGTATTTAATTATATAACAGGTTTTATAATGGCAACAGTAACTAATAAATTTGCCAAAAGATTAAGATCTGATATATCTAAAAAGATAAATAGATTACCATTAAAATACTTTGATAAACATAGTTATGGAGATACCTTATCTAGAGTAACCAATGATGTTGATACCATTGGTCAAAGTATGAATAATAGCGTATCAATGTTAGTTTCATCAATCACCTTATTTTTAGGCTCTGTAATAATGATGTTTGTAACCAATTGGATAATGGCTATTACCGCTATAATAGCTACTATTATCGGTTTTTCATTAATGATAGTAATACTATCTAAATCACAAAAATACTTCACCATGCAACAAAATGAATTAGGCAATATCAATGGTCATATCGAAGAAATGTATTCTGGTCATAACGTTGTTAAAGTATACAATGGACTAAAAGAATCAAATAAAAAATTTGATGAGATAAATGATAAATTATATGAAAGTGCGAGAAAAAGTCAATTCATATCAGGTATGATGCAACCAATCATGATGTTTATTGGTAACTTTGGTTATCTAGCAGTATGTATTGTCGGAGCCATGCTAGTTATTAATGGTAAAACAAGTATTGGATCCATTGTAGCATTCATGATCTATATTAGATTATTCACAAACCCATTATCAACAATAGCGCAATCAGCAACTCAATTCCAATCAACAGCAGCAGCATCAGAAAGAGTCTTTGAATTCTTAGATGAACAAGAAATGACAAAAGAAAAAATAAAAAAACAACTAGATAATTCAAAAGTAAAAGGAAATATTGAATTTAAACATGTTAAATTTGGCTATGATAAAAACGAAATAATTATTAAAGACTTTAGTGCGAAAGTAAAAAAAGGACAAAAGATAGCAATAGTTGGACCAACAGGAGCAGGTAAAACAACCATGGTAAATTTACTCATGAAGTTCTATGAAATAAATAGTGGGGATATTATAATTGATGGTATATCTATAAAAGAATTATCCAGAGAAAACATCCATGACTTATTTATCATGGTATTACAAGATACCTGGTTATTCAATGGAACCATAAAAGAAAACATTGCCTATAATAAAGAAAACATAACAGATGAAGAAATCAAAAAAGCATGTAAACAAGTAGGAATAGACCACTTTATAAGAACCTTACCAAACGGTTATGACAGCATGGTAAACGATACCGAAAGTATCTCAGCTGGACAAAAGCAATTGATAACCATTGCTAGAGGTATGATAAAAGATGCTCCATTCTTAATATTAGACGAAGCAACAAGTAGTGTAGATACAAGAACAGAAGAAGTAGTAGCAAAAGCCATGGATAAACTAACCAAAGGAAGAACATCATTCATCATTGCCCATCGTCTATCAACTATTAAAAATGCTGATTTAATTCTTGTAATGAAAGACGGTAACATCATTGAACAAGGTAACCATAAAGAATTATTAAAGAAAAAAGGCTTCTATGCTGATCTATACAATTCCCAATTTGAAAAAACAATAGATTAATATATTAACATTCAAGAATCCAAATACTGGATTCTTTTTTCTTAAAGTTTAATCAAAAGT
>CADBLY010000013.1 GCA_902795725.1 uncultured Erysipelotrichaceae bacterium | reverse complement strand
ATAATCTTTATATAAATAAATTGGATTAGTTATGATATGATTATTGGCTAAAATATCTAATCTATATCTCGAATCACTAACTTTATTTAACATAACTGATTTTAACTTTTCTGTCAAGTTATCTAATGATTGTTTTCTGTTTTCATAAATAATCGTTGGATTTTTTATTACAAACGAATTCTTTATACTATCTAAATATAATTTTTGATAATTAACTTGTTTTAAAATAGCTTCATTTAATCTAATACGGTAATTAGAAATTAAAGTCGTTAAATCAGCTATACTAGGTACTGCCATCTCAGCTGCCCCTGTTGGAGTAGGTGCACGCATATCGGATACAAAATCAGCTATTGTATAATCAATTTCATGCCCTACCGCACTTATAACAGGAATATTAGATTTAAATATAGCTCTAGCAACTATCTCTTCGTTAAACGGCCATAAATCTTCAATTGATCCACCACCACGCCCAACAATTAATACATCTAAATCATAGGATTGTGCTTTTTCTATATTCCTAACAATATCAGAAGCAGCCATATCCCCTTGGACAAGTGATGGAAAAAGAATCGTTTCACATATTGGATATCTTCTTTTAATAGTAGACAATATATCCTTTACAGCAGCTCCTGTAGGTGCTGTAACAACACCAATTCTCTCTGGATATTTAGGCACCTCCTTTTTATACTTTTCATCAAATAAACCTTCACTAGCTAGTTGCTTTTTTAATTTTTCAAAAGCAATATATAAATTACCAATACCATCTTCTTCCATTTCATTTACATATATCTGATAATTACCAGTTGCTTCATAAACACCAATTCGACCCTTTACTAATACTTTAGAGCCTTCTGTAGGATTAAAATTAATCTTTCTAGCATTTCCAGCAAACATAATAGCATTTATCTTACTATATTCATCTTTAATAGAAAAATATAAATGTCCCGATGAATGAGCTTTAAAATTAGATATTTCTCCCTTTAAATATACATTCATTAAATTAACATCTTCATCAAATTTATGTTTTAAATATCTAGTAATAGCTCCAACTGTTAAATACTTATCATTCATATTAAACCTTCTTATGATATATTTTATCTAAACATGCATTAATCATGTTTTTAACTTTATCATCACTATACTGTTTAGCTAATTCTATAGCTTCATTGATACATACAATATCAGGTGTATCGGTATATACTATTTCATAAATAGCCATACGAAGTATTGCCTGATCAGTATTACCTAATCTATCTATTGTCCAATCCTTAAGATTTTCATTAGCTAATGCATCAATATCAGTCTTATAAGTCATTACACCATAAACTACATCTTTAACAAATTCATTATCAATATCTAATACACTATCAATAACTTCATCAACACTATAATCAACCTTATTAACTTGATAGACATTTATTTGATATAAAATAGTCATAATATCTTTTCTTGATTCACTTCTTGTTTTAGTCATCATATCACCATATTAAGTATACTATAATATAAAAAAAAAAGCTAGTTCTCTAACTTAATTAATATTCATCTTATAAAATAATCTTTTTGCATTATCATTTAAACTTTGCATACAATCATATCTATTAATTCTTTTAAGTTCACATATACGATTAAAAATATCTAATCTACATGCACTTGGCATATCAGTTAAATAAGGATAATCTGTCTCAATTAATAATCTATCTAATGGTATTTGTCTTACTACTTCTAATGATTTATCAGCATTTTTCTTTAAAAACATTGGTCCAATTGATATATAACCACCCATTTTTATTATCTCATGTAAATCATCTATATTTGGTTGAAAGGAGTGAAAAAGAAAACCATACTGTGGCTTAAAACGCTTTATAAAACTAATACATAATTTATTAGCTGAGATATTAATCCCTTTTACAGTATTAGCATGAATAATAACTGGTAAACATAATTCATTAGCTAAATGAATACTAGCTATCATTTTATCAATTTGTTTATCAATTGATTCATTAGCATCAATTCCAGTTTCTCCAATAGCAACTATTTTCTTATTATCAAAAGTATTATACAGGTGTAATAAAGAAGATACAAATCCTTCATATAATGGATGAATACCAATAGATGCATAAAACTTTTTATTCATAGTTGCTATATTTATTACTTCCTTACTTGTATAATAATCTAACCCAATATTAACAACATTCATTAAATGATCATTTTTATTAGCACTTATTATTTTTTCTTTTAAATCAGATAAAGACTCACTATTATAATGAGCATGTGTTTCTATTAAACTAAACATTTAATTCATCTCTATTTCTATATTATTTTTAAAATTAAGCCGCCTGTACTTAACACCACATACATCCATCATATGTTTAGATGCCTTTACTTCATTAGTATCCTTATATTTATCAGATAAATATATTACCTCTTTAATGCCTGTTTGAATTATTTCTTTCGCACATTCATTACATGGAAACAAATCAACATATATTCTCGCACTCTCTAATTCTTTTAAACTACCACGATAATTTAATATTGCATTACGTTCTGCATGAACAACATACATATACTTAGTATTTAAAGGATGACCAACTCTATCCCAAGGAAAAAACTTATCTTCATAACCATTAGGTGTTCCATTATATCCAATAGATAAAATACGATTATCTTTAGATACAATACAAGCTCCAACTTGAGTATTAGGATCTTTACTTCGCATAGCAGATAATTTTGCAATAGCCATAAAATATTCATCCCAATTTAAACTATCTTTTCTATCTAAATTTACTTCTTTCATAATTAATCACCATTCAACATTATAAAACATTTTTAATTATTCTTCAACTAATTTAATAATAAATGAAAATGTTCCATCCAACCCCTTTTTTACAACATAGGAAATAGTATTAGAAATACTTAATCCTGCCCTAGATATATGATTTTGATAATTTATATTTTTAATAATCATATAATCATTAATATCAACTTGCTTACCAAGAGCAACATCAGCTTCAAATTTTTTAATTTGTTTTTCCGTTAATTCCTTAGTTTTATGATTTTTAAATTCATAATAACCTGATTCTTCTGAAAAATATAAAGCAATAAAAATAACAAAAAGAATGATAAATAAGCCTTTAAAGAATTTATATTTAACTTTATGCTTTTTCATTAATATACTCCTTTATAATTGGAACAATTAAATCAATAGTATTAGTCAATTCATCAATATTGTTTTTATCACTACCTAGTTCTAATAGAATAATATTACTACCTAAATCTTGATTATAAACGCCATTCACACCCTTACCTTTCTTTTGTAATACTCCCCTAGTTAAACTAGGATAATTATTACTTATTTTATTATTAAGCGTATTAGTAGTCTCTAAATTTTTTTGATAACTATCATAATCATTACCCACAACGAACATAATTCTCGCACAACCTAAATCGTTAATAAATGTTGTAGATATATCTTTACTAGTAGCATCTCTATGAAGATCTATTATTAACTTTAAATTAGGATATTTATTTATAGTATCTTTTAAGTATACTCTACTAGCTTGATAACTATCTGAATAATCCATATCATTATCTTTAAGATACTTAGTTATATTATTTTCCTCAACAATAGTAGTAATCCCTTCATTATTTAACTTTTCTTGCATAATATGGCTCATTAATAAAACATCAGGATTTATATTATAATCTTCAACATAAAAAGCTGCATAAGCTTCTTTTTGATGTGTATTATAAATATATACTAAAGGAGTATTATTATTATCTGATACTGTTTGAACAACTTCTTCCTTTTTTTTATTTTCATATAGTAAATCTTTTATTAATAATTTGCTAGGACTATTAATACTATCTTTAATACTATTAAAAACAGTTATAATAGCAGAATCTTGTTTAACTTCTTTATATGAATATTTATCATATGATTTTGTTAAATAATTTAAAAGCTTTTTATTAGTTTTTATAACAGATTTTTTAGACAAAGAATGATAAAAGAAAAAAATAAGAAGAAAAATAACTATAACAATGATTAACTTACTATAGTTTATTCTTTTTTTAGTTTTAAATCTTCTAGTCATTTTATCACCTATTACATGATAAGACAATAAAAATTAAAAATTTGTCACAAAAACAAGTATGACTATCATACTTGTTCAATATCAGTAATTACTTCTTCAAAACTCTCAACAACACATTCAAAATCTTTTTTAAGTTCATCACTCGCACTCTTTAATATATAACTATTATCATACATGCTTAAAGAAATATCATTAATATCATTACCAAAAGTATAAATATCAAACTCATCAAAATTATAATACTCTTTTAAGTAAGATAAAGAAGTAGCTTTATTAACATGTTTATTATTAATATTAATATGTGTTTTACTCAAATAAGCATAAGCATCATCAAAAGTATTATTGATTTCAAGAGCCAAATCTAAAGCTTTATTATAATTAATAAAACATCCGACTACACGATTAGCCGATCTATTAACATCACCAGTTAATCCCGTTGTTGTATCAATATAAGGACTAATAATATTTTTATCATTAGCTAACATATTATATAAAGTTCTAGCATCTTTACTTTCTAAATCTTTACGATAAATTATATTTAAAAACTGATCATATATTGTACTTCCATCACTACATATATAATAACTTACTAAAATATTTTTATCTTTAATAGTTTTCATCAAATCATACAAACTACGACCAGTAGCTATAATAAAAATATTACCCTTACGTACAAATTCATTAACTAAATTTATATTCTTATCAAAATCATCGTTATAAAACGAAACATCAAAATCACTAACTAGTATCTTCATACTTCTCCTAACTAATAAGAACATTACTTATAAATTCTATAATATTATATCCTGTATCAGGAATATAATATATTTTATTCTTGAACCAATTAGTTCTACTATTACCATTATCTATTTCAATTACATAATTATCTTTAAACTCTTTAATAATACTACTAGCTTTATATCTTTTAAATCGTTTAACAAGCAATTCAATATCTACTTCCTTATCACAGTATATATATACTTTATTATTATTTAAAGATACTATATCTCGTATAACATACTTTATATAATCTTTTATTTCACTATAATCAATAACAATATAATCCAAACTTTTTTTATGAAAATACTTTTTTAATTTTTTAATATTAATTGTCTTACCTTTATTATCTCTACGTTTCTTACTCTTACCAAATATTCCCTTAGCCCGATCTAAAGTATAAACATTCACACAACTATTATTATTAAAACAATTAAGCAATTTATCATCAATACCAATAGTTAAAACATTACCTTTCATTTTCTTTATAATATCCAATAGATATTTAAACATTTTCATCACCTACTATATCATTGATTATATAACTAGTCATAAGCAAACCAGAAGTAGCAGGAACAAAAGAATTTGATGGAATCACACTAATATTACTAATTCTACTTTTTTCTTCACTACACACAACCATTTGCTTCTTTATCCCCACTTCCCTACACTTTTTTCTAATTACTTTAGCTAAAGGATCATAAGAAGTCTTATAAATATCAACTAATTTTAATTTAGAAGGATCCATCTTATTACCCGTACCCATTGAACTAATTAATTTAATTCCCAATTCATGACACTTCTCAATTAATAATATCTTAGTAGATACAGTATCACAAGCATCAACAACATAGTCTATATCATATATAAATAATTCCAAAATATTATCTTTATCAATAAACTTAGTAATCGTAATTACATTACAATTAGGATTAATACTTTTAATTCTATCATTCCACACATCAGTTTTAAATAATCCTACATTATCCATATTAGTCATTAATTGACGATTTAAATTAGTTATATCAATCTTATCACCATCAACAAGTATTAAACTTCCAATACCACTTCTAACTAATGATTCAACCGTATAACTTCCCACACCACCTAAACCAATAACTAGAACAGTAGCATTTTCTATATCTTCAAATTTATCATTAACTAGCAACTTAAATCTATCAAACATAATATCACTCTCATATACATGATACCACAATAAAAGAAAAAATTACAAAATTAATTGTAATTCTTAAGAATTCACGTGCTTAAGCACGTAGCCTGACCTTATTTCCCTAAGGGTCAAGTCTTTAAAAAAGATCAAAAAAAGTGTCATTTGACACTCTTAGGAAAAAGTATTGTTCTCCTATTAAAAAAATGCAGAAATAAATCTGCAATTTTCTCTTTTTATATATTATAAAAAGAAAGGTGAAATTTTTTTTGATATAAAAAATAATTAAAATATCAATAACAAAATAATCACAGAACAGCCCTAATACTTGATATACAATAATCAAGTATTCAATGTATATGCTAAAAATACATCTACCGGTAAGAACCAGCAACATTATTCCTACCAATTACAGTATAACATAATTTATTCAGTTTAACAATACCATTTTAAAAAAACTTTAAAATTTAATTATCTTTTAGAATAAATACATCCACAATAATTTTGTCGATATAAATTATATTCTTTGGATAACTCAATACTTTTTTTATACCCATTCCGTTTTTTAAAATCTGCATAAAGATATTTAATATTATATTTATCTTGTAAATGTTCTCCTATTTCATTAATCCACTTACTATTTTTATAAGGACTTATAGATAAAGTAGTAGTAAAGTAATCATAGTTATTAAGTTTAGCTATAAGTGCAGTTTTATCCATTCTCATCTCATAACACTTATAACACCTGCTTCCCCCTTCTTTATCTTTTTCTAACCCTTTTACTATATTAAAATATTCATCTGGATTATATTCAACATCCATAATATCTACTGAATTAGTATAATTTATTTTTTTTATAAAATTTTGTATTTCATTTAATCTCTTAAAATATTCATTCTTATCTGTTATATTAGGATTATAATAAAGAATAGTTATTTTAAAATATTTAGATAAATATTCTAAAACATATGATGAACATGGTGCACAACAAGCATGAAGTAATAAAGTTGGTACTTTATTACTTTTTATAATACTCTCTAATTCTTTATCTAAAAGTAATTGATAATTTAACATGCTTCATCACAATAGTTATCTACTAATTTTTTAATATAATCTGCGTAAATACCATTTAATTCATCATATTGATCATCTGATAATTCATCATAACCACTTTTTTGAGTTTTAACAGTTGATGTATGTGTTCCTATTATTTTTCCTTCGTTAACAAAAATAATAAATGGCACATAAATTCTTTTTTCTCCTACATCATATTCTTTACCATCTTTATCAGTAATAACATATTCTTTTAATTCTTTATCTAACAATTTTAATAATTTAAGATAACCTTTGTCTCCTTTTTCCTTTAATACAACTTTACCGTTTTTAACTTCGTATTCATCTCTTTTTGAAGTAACATCAATATAATAAATAGTATCAATTTTATAGTCTTTAGCAGCTTCTAACAACACAGGAATAGCTGTTCTACACCATGGACATTCAGGAAATCCTAAATAAATAATACCAATACCTTTCTCAATAACTTTTATAACTTCATCAAAATTAGAATACTTTATAGGATTGTTCTTTGAAATATTAATACTTTTTACTTTCTTACCACTACTAGATTTTGTACCATTTAATGATTCATATTCTTTTTTAAATCTAATAGCATCACTTTCATTGCTTTTACATCCAAATAAACTTAATACTAATAACAATATAACTAATATTCTTACATACTTCTTCACAAAAATCACCACTATCATGGTAACACAAATCAAAAAAAATGTATAGAACCTATACACTTTTATTTTTAATATCAATATTATCCGTTTTTAAAGCTAAATTTAAAGATGCAATAGAACTTTTAATTTCTTCTATTCCCCTAACGCTTAATCCTTTTAAAGAAAATAACTCTTCTTCTGAATAAGTAATAAGCGTTTTTACATCTTTAATACCATTACGATATAATGCATTCTTTGTTCTATTTTGAATTGGCAAATCGTAAATATTATAATCTAAATAATTTAACTTTTTAGTAATATTTTTTTCTAATCTTTGATCTATTATAGGTAAATTAAAACCTAATTTTTTCATATCAATTAACAATTCTGTAGGAACATCAACATTAGGTACAGAAATCATATCAACTAAATCATGAATTGTTTTACAATTACGATATAAAATCTGCTTTGTATTTATATTGTAATCAGTAACATTAACCCAATTAGCGGATGAATTCATAATAGTATCATGTTCAGCATTTTTCATAATTAAAGCTCTTTGATCAATAGTTAAATCTTCAGCAAATTTAAGACCCATTAAATTAAGCTCAGAAACTAAAGTATTAACCGTAGCATAATCAAATAATCTTTTTAATTCTATTTCTGTATACTTTAACAAATCCCCAATAGTTTGACATCCCATATCCATTAAATTATATAGTAAAACTATATTTAAATCCATATATCCTAAAGGCATATTATAATAATCTTTATTATTATAAGAAGCATATATTGAATTTAATGTATTACGAAATGGTATACTATTATTAGCTAATAGATAAATATATTTTTTTAAAATTTTATAAAGATTATACATAAATGTTTTATCATTTATACTTATTGAACTACTATATCTTTTATATTTCTTAAAAAAATTATCTGGATGCTTACAAAATAATTTTCTCGCAAATTTTGTATATTTTTTATTCAAAGGAACAATTACATCTTGTGATTCATCATATAAATCATTAACAATTTTTTCAATAACCACTAGATATCGTACTTGATGAATTTGATCTAAAGATTCAACATCACTAAATAATTCTCTTTGAATTAAATTGATAGTATCTATTCTTTTATCATTCATCTTAATCTCTTCTTCCACGTAACAATATTAATCTTAATATTTGAATTAAAGTAGTAGCTAAAGAAGCAACATAAGTAAACGCTGCTGCAGTAAGCATTGATTTACTACCACTTAAATCATCAGAACTAACCATTTTATATTTATGTATTTTATCAAGTGCGCGCCTTGATGCATCAAACTCAACTGGTAAAGTTACTAATTGAAACAATAAAATAATACAAAGCAAAGCAATCCCAGCCCAAAAGAAAGCATTTGAGTTAAATATAAAACCAATCATAATAGCTAAATAACCAGTATATGAAGCAAAATTAGTAATAGGAACTAATGAACTTCTAATACGCATTGGCATATATCCTTCCTTATCTTGAATAGCATGTCCACATTCATGAGAAGCAACAGCTAAAGAAGCAATACTAGTTCCATGAAATACTTGCGTTGATAATTTAACTACTTTTCTTGTTGGATCATAATGATCTGTCAAATAACCCCTATTTTCCAATACATAAACATCTTTCAAATCATTTTCATCAAGTATTCTACGAGCTACTTCTGATCCAGTTAAACCTTTACTATTATCAAGACTAGAATACTTTTTATACGATGAAGAGACATAAGCTTGTGCAGCTAAAGTAATGATTAATGCTATTAACATAAATCCATAATTAATTGTAAAATATGTCATATTTACCCCTTTTCTACTATTTCAGCTTCCGTTATTTCTTCTTTAATATTATTATCTATAAATTCAATTTTAGTACTTGCTACGTAATCATGTAATCCACGATTATTCTTATTCATAATAACCATCATTACTATAATAATTTGTAAAATACTACCAACATTATTAAGTAACGAATAGGAAGTATAATAACTACTAGAATTAATTGTATAAACAAGAATTAATCCAACAATATATATCCATAGATTATATAAAATAAAACTACGAAGTAATAATCTCCATATTGTTAAGTCCTTATTATTATTACTTACTATTTTAATTTTCATTAATCTTTTTCCTAATGTTTGACCATTAAAGGAATATTGAAATATACCAAAATAAGCTAAAATGAAAGCTATATATAAAGAATAATAAACAACAGAATTACGCATTATTTTATATTGAAGTATTTTTATCTTAGATTCATAAGTTTTAATATTTTTATTATATTCATTCTTATTTTTATTATATTTACTTTCACTTATCTTTTTATTTTTATACTTCTTTTCTAACTTACTTTGTTTATCTAAAGTTTTAGTATATTTAGTAGATATTTCATTATACTCTTTATAATATTTTTGATAATTATTATACTGAAAATTAATCTTATTATTAGATGTTAATAAAGTAACAACAATACTTATAATAGCTATATCAATAATATAAGCCACAAATCTTTTTAAAAATTTACTCATTTTATTCTCCTAATACATTTTTCTTAACCCTATTTTTATTATAAACAATATCAATTAGTTCTTTTATATCACTAGTTCTTTTTTCTAAATTTCTATACTCTTCCAAATTAGTTATAAAACGACTATTAATCCTTTTAAACACCATAGAATCTAAAATATCTTTAATTATAAATATTTTTTCATCATCATTAATGTGTTGATCATAAAATGATGTATAGCTACAAGCTAAATACTGTAACATTTCATATTCTTCATCATATTTAGGCCCTAATTCATTATTATTAGTTATATAATAATATAAATCATGTAACATATCATCATCATTAAATAAAACATGATATAACAAAGGATATTTTACAAATCTAGCATTATAATTATATCCAAACTTTTTCTTAGTATAACCATTTTCTATAATATGCTTATTAAAAAGTTCCATATCATATACTTCGTCAACACCATTATGTGACAATAAATATTTTTCTAATTTTTCATAACTAGATGCATCTGTCTCACCAGAATGAATATGATGTGTCATATAATTATTTTTTAAAAAATCTACATAATATTTCAATTTGTTATTATCATTAAAAACCACTTCATATGTATTAACACAATTATCTTCTAATAATTCAATATATTTTTGCATAAAAACCCTCCTAATCAGTTAGTATTGCTTTAATTCTCCTTACTCCCGCACTACTAGCTTCTTCTTTTTTTATTTTAAATTTACCAAGTACATTCGTATTTTTAACATGTGGCCCGCCACATAATTCCTTAGAAACATCACCTATTGAATAAACCGTTACAATATCTGGATACTTTTCAATGAACATACATTCCGCACCAGACTTTATTGCATCACTCTTAGGCATCGTTTCTTTAGTAACTTCCAAACCTTGTTTTATCCAATCATTAACGAGTGTCTCAACACGGTCTTTTTCTTCATCTGTTAATTTGTGATCACAACTAAAATCAAAACGCATTCTATCAGTATTAATATTAGATCCTTTTTGATGAACATCAGGACCAACAACAACCTTTAAAGCAGCATTAAGCAAATGAGTAGCAGTATGATATTTCGTTTCAATTTCACTGTTCCCAGCTAATCCGCCCTTAAACTTTTGATTTGAACCTGCACGAGATTTTTCTTGATGTTCCTTAAAGCATCTATAAAATCCTTCAATATCTACATTAATATTTCTTTCATTAGCAAGTTCAACTGTAAGTTCAATTGGAAAACCATAAGTATCATATAATTTAAAAGCCGTTTTATCATCAATATCCTTATGTGCAACTTTTTCAAATTCCTTTAAACCTTTACTTAAAGTACGATTAAATTTAACTTTTTCCAAAGTTAATACATCAAGTACAACATCTTTATTATCTATTAACTCCTTATAGTATTTCTGATATTTACTTATAATAATTAAAGCAAGTTTTCTTTCCCAATCACTATTAATATCAATACCTAACATACTAGCATGCCTAATTGCTCTTCTAATTAATCTTCTTAAGATATATCCTTGATCTGTATTTGAAGGTTTAATACCACTACTATCAGCAGCAATAAAAATACTTGTTCTTATATGATCAGCAATTATGCGCATACTCTTTTCATTACCATTATATGTTTTATGAGACAATTCTTCAATCTTTTCAATAACATCCTTCCAAATACTTGTTTGATAATTATCTAAAACACCTTCTAATACAGCTGTAACCCTTTCTACACCCATACCAGTATCAACGTTTTTTTTAGGTAGTTCTGATACAGTACCATCAGAATGCTTTTCATACATCATGAAAACATCATTCCATATTTCTACCCATCTTTCATCACTAGGATCAAATACATTAGGAACATCTTCTTCACTGCGCCAGTAAAACATCTCAGTGTCTGATCCACAAGGTCCAACTTCACCAGCTATCCAGAAATTATCATCTTCCGTTAAAGCAATATGTTCTTCACTAATACCTAAACTCTTCCATAAATCAATTGCTTCTGTATCACGTGGAATAATATCATTTCCTTTAAATACCGTTACAGCAAGCTTATTTACTGGTATCTTTAAAACATCTGTTAAAAATTCAAAACTCCAAGTAATAGCTTCTTTTTTAAAATAATCACCTAAACTCCAATTACCTAACATTTCGAAGAAAGTGTGGTGAAAAGTATCACCTATTTCATCTAAATCATTAGTACGAATACATTTTTGATAATCACATAATCTCGTACCTAGAGGATGAGGTTGTCCCATTAAATATGGTATTAAAGGTTGCATACCAGCTGTATTAAATAAAACACTAGGATCATTTTCCGGTACTACTGGTGCAGAAGGAATCTGAGTATGTCCTTTACTTTTAAAAAACTCTATATATAAATCTTTTATATTCATAAAATCATCTGCTTTCTACATATATTATACATTAAAATACTTATTTAATATAGTTATATCATCTTCTAACTTGACAATATAATTCTTGCCTAACTCATTCTTCATTTTCTCAAATATATTCTTAAATTCATTATAATCAATTACAAAAATATTCAAATATTCAAGTACTAAATCCTTAGCAAAATAAATACCATTACTAATCAAATATTGATATATCTTTGTAAAATTATTAAAATCAATATTATTTAAAAACCCTTCATCATATGTCTCATTTAATTGTTCAATATCTTCTTTATCAAATAATTTCATTTAACTTTCTCCTTATCAAATATATCATCAGGTATAGGATATAATTCAACCAATCTTTTAATATCAATATTATATTTTTTCTTCAATACACCTGGCATGTAAGAAAATAATGAATTAAGTTTATTATTTTCATTAATAAGAGGAATTCTATTATTTAAAAGATGAATAGCAAGAGCATATGATTGTTTCAGAGGTTTGATAAGATAATTTACAGATATAAACTTATCAATGTTAAAATATTGAGCTAAAATAATAGATTTGCGAATTTTTTCAGGTTTAATACTAAGAATAGATGGCCTTAATAAATGCACATATTTACTATCATTCCATTCTTCCATCACAAGTACATTAACAATATTTTCATAATTTGAGTTCCATATGCTTGATGTTAATAAACCTTGAAACTTTAAGTCATCCCACTGTGGCATTGATAATATCTTAGAAATGTTGGCATAACTGGAGTTCCATATGCTTGATGTTAATAATGGTTGGAATTTTGGATCATCCCACTGTGGCATTGTTAATATTTTTAAAATGTTATCATAATTGGAATGCCATATGTTTGATGTTAATAATGGTTGGAATTTTGGATCATCCCACTCTGGCATTGTTAATATTTTTAAAATGTTGGCATAATTGGAATTCCATATGTTTGATGTTAATAATGGTTGAAATTTTGGATCATCCCACTCTGGCATTGTTAATATTTTTAAAGTGTTATCATAATTGGATTGCCATATGTTTGATGTTAATAATGGTTGAAATTTTGGATCATCCCACTGTGACATTGTTAGTATTTTTAAAGTATTGGCATAATTGGATTTCCATATCGTTGATGTTAATAATGGTTGGAATTTTGAATCATCCCACTGTGGCATTGATAATATCTTAGAAATGTTGGCATAATTGGAAATCCATATATTTGATGTTAATAATGGTTGGAATTTTGGATCATCCCACTCTGGCATTGTTAATATTTTTAAAGTGTTGGCATAATTGGATTTCCATATATTTGATGTTAATAATGGTTGGAATTTTGGATTTAACCAAAAATTTAAATTCAAAATATCTATTATTTTTTTGTATGAGCATTTATAAAACTGATCAGAAACTATTATTCTAAAATCTATTCCAATCTCTTGACAACGTTTTTTTATTTCTACAAGATTATCATTATTCAGCACGTCCTATCACATCCATTAATTCAATTACTTTTTGATTTAAATCATCTAACGTTCCATCATTAATAATCTTATAATCATAATTATCATAATCATTTAAATCATTTTCGGTAAAATGTTTTGATTCATTACTACTTAGACCATTATCAAAATTAGGCCTGATAATTTCAATAGCATACACATTATCAAAATTCTTTCTTACTTCATCTATTTCAACTTTAGCTCTAGCATCTGATATAACAATAACATCAAAGAAGAAAGAATAAACTTTAATATCACCAATAATTCTTTTAACAAAGAAATTAAAATCAATTTGTTTTCTAATAATTTCTGTACCTAACTCTTGTAATAAAGCACGGGGCTTAGTTTCATCACTACCATCCCAATTGCTTATTTTTTTAGCATATTCTTTAATATATGATGAGTATTGTAAATTAATTGTTTTTTTATCTTTATAATATTCTCTAATCATTGTTGATACAGTATCTTTACCAGCTCTAGCTTTACCAGCTAGGATAAATATTTTAGGATTCTTCATCTATTTCACTTCCTCTAAAAATATGATATTTACTATCAATATATCCTAATACTGTTTTACCTACACTAATAAGTGGAGTAGATAATAACATTCCAATCATACCAAACAAGTGACCAAATATTAATAAACCAACAATAATTGTTACTGGGTGCAATTTAGTTGTTTTACTCATAACAATAGGAGATAGTATATTGCCTTCTAATGATTGAATTATAATAATTGAAATACCTACTCCAATACCAATGCCAGTACTTTGTGAAAAACCAACAATTAAAGCCGGTATCGCACCAATATATGGTCCAGCATAAGGTATAACATTCATAATCGCACAGAAAAGTGCAAAAAGAATAGGTGCTTTCAAGCCAATTAAAGCAAAAGCAATGGAACATGCTACAAAAATAATAGTAGCATCAAAAAGCGCTCCATTAACATAACCTCTTAATGATCTATTAATTTTACTCATTAATTCCTTAGTACTTTTATGATATTTATCTGGTATAAAAATTAAGAAAGTATCAGTTATATTATTAAAACTTAATAGCATAAAGAATCCAATAATTAATCCTATTAAGAAATTCCCTATACCTGATATAAGTCCTAAAGTACGGGTAACTAACATATTTGGTAAAGAATTAGTAATATTATTTCCATAATTAGCTATTATCTTAAATAATTTATTTTTTAAAACTTCCGTATCAATAACATCAACACTATTAAATTTATCAACCACACTATTAATAGTATTATGCATACTCTCAGTTATAGTTGGTATTGAATTAGTTAAATCTATTAACTGATCATAAATAATAGGTATAATAGAAACTATAATAAGTAGTATTATAAAAACTAACACTATATAAGAAAGTGTAATCCCTAAACCCCTTCTAATACCTTTCTTTTCTAAATAATTAACTAATGGATTAATTAACCATGCTATAGTTATTCCAATAAATAATGGACTTAAAATAGATAAAACCGATAAAATTAAATTCATCACTTTTAATTCTTTTAAAACCATTAAAACAACATAAATACCAACAATAATAATAGCTATTAATAATATTTTTAATATATTATTACCCTTGTTTAATACTTCATTTAATTTATTATAATCTAATTTTTCATCCCTTTTTTTCATATTCCCTCAATTCCAAAAGAAACTAAACAGTAAGTAGTTCAGTCTCTTTAACTTTTACTTTTTCATCTACTATTTTATTATATTTCTGAATTAATTCTTGAACATCAGCTTGATAAGCCTTAACATCATCTTCTGTTCCTTCTGCATTTTTAATATCATTATTTGCATCTTGTCTAATATTTCTTAATACTACTTTACAATCTTCTCCGTAAGCCTTAGCTTGTTTAACATATTCTCTTCTTGTTTCTTCCGTTAAAGCTGGAATATTAAGAATAATAACATCTCCATTATTATTTGGTGTAAGTCCTACATTAGAAGCATAAATACCTTTCTCAATATCACTTAAAGAGCTTCTATCAAAAGGTTTAATTTGTAATTGTCTAGCTTCAGGAATAGATATTGTAGCTAATTGTTTTAAAGGAGTATCCACACCATAATAATTAACCATCACACCATCCAAAATTGCAGGATTAGCTCTACCTGCTCGTATATTAGTCAATCTTTTTTCAAAATTTTCAATCGCTTTATCCATTTCTAATTCAGTATTCATTAAAATATCATCCATTATTTTTCCTCCATTATTCTTTTTAATTCTTCTTCTAGTTTATTATATTCGATTAAAATAGCTTCTTCCCTTTTATATTTAATCTCAACTTTATTCTCACTAATTTTTTTACCAATCGTTATTCTAATTGGTATACCAATTAATTCCATATCATTGAACTTAACACCTGGTCGTTCATTTCTATCATCTAAAATAACATCATAACCACTATTTTTTAATTTTTCATATAAATCAAGAGCATATTTCATTTGTTCTTCATCTTTAGAAGAAATAACCACAATTCCTATCTTATATGGAGCAATTGAAAGTGGCCATATAATACCAAATTCATCATTATTCTGTTCAACAACACTTGCCATTATTCTCGGTATACCAATTCCGTAGCACCCCATATAAACGTAATTTAATTTATTATTACTGTCAAGATATTGTAAATTTAAAGATTCACTATATTTAGTATCAAGTTTAAATAAATTACCAACTTCAATACCTTTTTTAAAATAAATTCTTTTACCACAACTAGGGCAAATATCTCCTTCTTTAATATTTTTGATATCAGCAACCATATCATATTTAAAATCATCTAAATTAACATTAGTATAATGATAATTAGTTTTATTCGCACCAACAACAAAATTTGTCATATTTAATACTTCATCATCAATAATTATCTTAATATTAAGATCAATTGGTCCTGCAAAACCTACTAATGCGTTAGTAATTCTTTCAACTTCTTCAAAACTTGCTAATTCAACTTCACTACCTAAAGACTTTGATAATTTAGTCTCGTTTATATCTCTATCTCCTGCAACTAAACACGCATAAAAATCATCAGAAGTTTTATATATTAATGTTTTAACTAATTTATACCCAGGTATCTTAAGATAATTACTTACTTCTTCAATTGTATGAGCATTAGGTGTCTCTTCTAATTGTTTAGATAGTTTTTCTTCTTTTTCAAATTTTCTTGGAAGACACTTACTAACTTCAATATTAGATGCATAATCACATGTATCACATAAAACTAATATGTCTTCTCCAGTATCAGTAATAGCTTGAAATTCTTCAGATAAAGATCCCCCCATCACACCTGTATCAGCCTTAACAATTTTATAATCTAATCCTACACGATTAAAAATATTAATATATGCTTGATACATTTTTTGATATGATTTATCCAAAGAATCTGAATCTATATCAAAACTATAAGCATCTTTCATACTAAATTCTCTTACGCGGATAAGTCCAAGTCTAGGCCTAACTTCATCACGATATTTATTACCAATTTGATATAAATTAAAAGGCATATCCTTATAACTTCTAATTTTCATAGCAGCAGCCTTAACAAATAATTCTTCATGCGTTGGTCCAAGAGCAAATGGGCGATTATATCGGTCATTTAACTTAAACATCGATGGTCCAAAGTTATCTAATCTTCCACTTTCTTTATAAACATCTTGACTTAACAGATGAGGCATTTCTAATTCTTGCGCTCCTGCTCTATCCATCTCTTCTCTAACAATATTTTCAATTTTTTTAAGAACTCTATACCCTAACGGCATATACATATAAATACCATTACTAGTTTTTTTAATCATTCCTGATTTAACAAGTAGATTACCACTTCTACTATCTTCATCCTTAGCATCTTCCCTTAAAGTATAGAAAAAACTTTCACTTAATTTCATGATTGACCTCCACTACTAATATTTTATATTATTTTATATATTTTTACAATAGAATAAAAGAAATT
>CADBLY010000012.1 GCA_902795725.1 uncultured Erysipelotrichaceae bacterium | reverse complement strand
TTTTTCTAAATTTTAATCTTTTAACTTACTATCTCCCGTTTTATAATCAATATCTATACCATTTTGAATATTATAAACAAAGACATTAAATTCTAATTTTTTATCTTCTATTGATTTAGCTTCCATAATAACTCCCCTAGCTAATAAATCATTATCTTTAAAAACTGGAGTAACTCTATATAAAACATGATGTTTTGTTTCTTTGATATATTTAGCTACTTCATTTTCAAACTTTAACATACCTACAGTATTCATATATCTTGTACAAGTTATCAGATTCTTTTCGTTAGCATTTTCACCAGTTAATTGATAACCTATTAAATGACATCTGTTATAAAGATATTTACCATCAATATTATTATACTTTATGGTATGCCAACCCGTTGGTTTAATCATACCAATACTGCCCCTTTTTTCACTTGGCATCATATCATAACTGATATTAGCTATTGCTTTACCACATCTACCTAATCTATCTAATTTACTATATTTCTCAAAAGATTTCTTATTTAATTCACTTTCATTAAAATTAGGTTTATTATTATTTAAAACAACATAATCTTCACCATTATATTCTGGTATGTTATCCATTTCATATGATTTAACTTCTGTTTTAGTTAAATCATTTATAAATGATGATATATCATCTTTATAGTAAGTACTTGTTGTAATAGTACCTATAGTTAGTATTAATCCTAATATATATCTTGTCTTTTTCATTTACTACCTCTCAACTTTTTATCAATCATTAATCGTATTTCTCTCAATCTTTCTCTATTACTCTTTATATTAGGAAAAGCCTTAATCAATCTTCTAAGTAAATATCCTCTATTAGTAATTATTTCTTTAATCATTTTAGTTATTTCTTCTGTTCCATCTTTTTCTAATATCTTCATACTATTTCTGAATTTTATCATTACGCCTGATGATATTGTTATATCTATAACAAAGATAATTAATAGAGTTAATATTATTATTTGTAAGATAATAGTATTAATACTAGATATTATATTAAGAAAAAAGGGATTTAGAAAATATAAAACTATACACCCTAATATACCAAAGAAAGTCATGGTTTCCAAACATATTCTTCCATTAATATTATACTTATACTTAGAATAATCCCACCATCTAGCTTTAAATAATTTCTCCATAATATAACTAGTTAAATATTCTAAAACAGAACATATAATAATAGCCATACCAAAAAGAATAAATATATTATTAAGATATGGCTTTAAAAGTATAGTAAGTAATACACATCCTACACCATATATTGGACAAACTGGACCAATTAAAAACCCCCTATTAATAAACCTATGTTTTTCAATTAATTTTCCCATTACTTCTATTAACCAGCCTAAAAAAGAATAAATAAAGAATAATATAATTAAATATTTAAAATCCATACTACTCAATCCTTTCTTTTATATTACTACCTATATAAATTATACAAAAGAAAAAATAAGAAATCAACTAGTTAATTGCTTTCCCATTAACAAATAATTTATAACCATTAAAATTAATATTTGAATAATCAGCTAATTCATCATCTAAATCAGTTACATAAGTATCAGAAGTAAGTGTGATAGTTGATTCTTCATCTAATTTTAGTTTAATCTTCTTAGCTGTATTATCTGTATTAATTGCTCCCTTATATGTCGATTTAGTAAGATTTAACTCAAGTGTAGAAATACTATCCACCTTTATATCACCAACTAAATCTTGATTAGTAGTGTTCATTATAACATCACCACCATTAGAATTAATCTCCCCCCATTCACTAGTACCTTTAACATTAAGTAGAATATTACTATTATAAGATAACTTTGTGTTCTCTAAATTAATAACTGCACTAGTATTAGTAACAAAGAAGAAAGGCGCTTTAGTTGAAGTTAAAGTAAGATTAGAATCATGCGCTGTAAATATTCCTGTACCATTACTTGCATCACCACTCATTGATTGATAAATCATAACACCACAATCATCAACATTTTTTCTATTTCCTGCACCTGATGCCTTTAAAGAAGATGATATAACAGTTGCCGTATTAGCTCCTTCAATTACCACCATCTGTGAATTATTAGCAACACCATTAGTATCTGTAACACTTATATCCCCTGTTGAATAAATATCTGGAGATCCACTACCATTTGTTTCTAAAGTTGATTCACTAACACTCACCGTTCCTTCACCTCTATCAGTAGCAAGTGCAGCAGAAGAATTCCCTTGTGTTGTTATTTTAACATTGTCAGCATCTATAGTTCCACCATACGTAGCATCTAATCCACGAGATGATGAATCACCAGTTGTCTCAATAGTAGAATTACTTATCTTAACTTTTGCATGAGTACCTGTAGCAAACACACCATTGCCACCATTCGCACTTGTTTTAATCTTAGCTTTTTTTATAGTAGCTTTAGATCCTTTAGTAACTAATATACCAGCATTTACGCCATGAAAATCACTATTCTCTGTATTTGATGTATCACCACTTTTCTCTATCTTACTACCATTAATCTTAGCTTTACCACCATCTTTAACAACAATACCACTTTCATCAGATTTACTAGTAGAAATATCATCACTAATTGTTTCTTCCTTTGTTACTTCTTTTTTTCCACTTTGAATTATATTATCCTTACTTATCTTTTCAGTACTATTAACCTTTGAATTAACTAATTTACTATCAATAAAAGTTAATACCGAAGTTAAAATGACTATACTTAATAAATAAATCAATGCTTTATCACTGCTTTTAAAAGTATCTTTTAAACTCTTTTTATTAAATTTAGACATAATTAAATATATAATTATACCAGCTATAATAAAGCTTTCAAAACCAAAAACTATATAATATATCATATCTACACCATCATTGCTCATATTAGATGTTTGGCGTTGTTCATCATATGATTGTTTTTTATTAGATTCATCTAAAGTACTAGATGAATTACCTGTAGAATTACTTTGTATATTACCACTTTTACTCGGTTTATCTGTTGGTGTATTATTTTGTTTATTATCTTCATCAGATCTACTAGGGGAATTATTAGTAGTTTGATTATCATTGTTTTTATCATGTCTCACAGGTGATTTATTATGTTCACTATTAGAATGATTACTTTGATTTAACATTATATTATGTTGAATACTTGGTACCTTAGAAGAACTATTTAAACCTGCCATCTTAATAGTTACAATCATCATTCCAATTAAACCAATTAAGCAAACTATCATAATACTATTCTTTATACTTCTTTTCATATCTACCATCCTTTCATTGTTATAATAAAATTTATTCTATCATTTATCATCCCTTTCTTAAAAACTAGCATTTTTCATATATCGCTTCCCTTCTACATATTTTATTTAATAAACATTAAACTTATAATTATTCATATATCACTTCCCTTCACTGGTATCATCATAAACCAGTTTTATTAAATAAATATTAAAAAAAATTAGTTTTTACTAATTTCTTTAAATTTTTTTACTATTAAATTACATATATACTCTTTATTCTTTTCTCTACTTACCTTTTGAGCAACAACTTTTAAATTATTATACTTATCCTTATCTCTATCATAAATACTTACATATACAATACTATCATCACCATAAAGATTTCTTTTATCTATTCTATTCAATTTACCAGTTATCCCTATTCCATAATTAGAATGTGCATAATTAGAAATACTATAAGCCATTGCCTGAGCAGTCTGTTGACTATAAACCGTATATTTATCAATAACCTCTTTAGAAACTCCCATTTTAATTTTATATTCATTTGAATAAGTAACCGCACTAAACTTTATTACTTCACTCGCACCTTCACAATTAGTAATTTCATTAGCTATATATCCACCTGTACACGACTCCATACAAGATACCGTTTTATTTAAATCCGTTAAAATTTTAACTACATCTTTCATTTAATACTCCTTATTATTTATTTTTTTAATCATAACTTTATTTTTATCTTCTTGCTTAGATAAATCTCTATTCATATCATTTACCTTCTTTTGATTATCTTTTAATTTATTACTCAATATATCTATACTCTTTAATGTACGATCATAATCAGGTATTTGATACTCAAAATTTTTAAACTCTTGTATAAATTTTATCTTAAGATTTTCTAATTCTTCTAAAGAATCAGTAATTAAATAATTCACACTCTCTAAGTCATTTTTTCCTTTGTTTATTTCACTACTTAAATCTTCATATTTATAATCAACTACTATCTTCTCCTTCGTATCCAAACCTTTTTTTAGTTTTTTTATTCCCTTATTAATTAGTTTTGAACCGAGTGTTAAATTAAAAATATGAACATTAGTCAATGGTAAAGTAAGCATACCCATTGCAATATTTCCAAACGAAGATATCATTCTCGCATATCCCGTTACTTGATATGTCTTATTTATTTCTTTAGATACCTTACCAACCTTACTGTACATTTTATGAATAATCTCTCTTTGTCTTTGTAATTCATAAGCAATTCTTTCTTCATAGCTTTTAATAGTACTTATATCCATATCAACTTGATCTAAACGTTTTTTATTAACAATATCTTCCTTAAAAAGTTTAATAGTTATTATCTCTTCTATTGGATCATTATTTAACTCTTCCGAAGAATTATCATTATCTTCTTTTACTTCTTCATCTTTTTTTTCTATATTATCTGTAATTACTTTATCAACATAATCATCATGTGCCTTACCATCAATTATCTCATCATCAATACCTTTTGGTTTACTATATAGATTAACATCTAAAACTTCTTCCTTAATATTAATGTTTTTATTACTTTCCATGTCATTTTTTTTCTTCTTTATTCTATTATTAAAATCCAATTTATTAAGTTCCAAACTAGCAACCGATAACATATCATTCATCTTCTTTATATTATCTTTATCATAACTCGTTATATTATCAATAATTTTAATAGCTTCTTCAAAAGGATAACTACGGTTATCAGTTTCTCCTTTTAATATTTCATATTCATATTTTAAATCATCAATATTTTCTCTAATACCATTGTACATTTTAGATAAATCTTCACGATGTAATACTGGATATTCCAAATTAATCCTTACCTTATTTAGCTTTCTTTTTGTATCATCAACTATTCGTTTTGTATCCTTAATTCGATAATCCAATCCTTTTGTACTAATAGAACTCATTTTAGATAATCTACCCTTAAACGATTCTTCTTTCTTATCGTTACATATTCCTTTTCTTCTAACAGGTTTAATTATATAATAATCATATTTATCAAAATCAAACTTTTCTAAATTAGGATCAACTTCTATATAAGAAATTCCTTTTAACTTTAAATCCGATAAAGTATTAACTCTACTATATATATTTCTCTTTAATCTAGGAGCATTTAATATTATTCTTCTTGATAGTGTAATTATTTTTCCCTGTTTTACCAATTTAGCCTTATATCGTTTACGATAGAAAAAACTAATAACCCTATCCTTACTAGAACCCTTAACTCTAGAAGTATCACTATCATCATTATCAATAAAATCCATATCATCACCACACCAACTATTATACAAAAGAAAAAGACTAATATCTAGTCCCCAAAATAATCATAATTAATAAAATTATTGCAACCGATACAATCAAAAGATCAATAAACATCGAAACATCCATAAAGCCTGCTTTTTTAACAAACACTTTAGGCTTTTCTACCTGTTCTGATTCTAAATTATTACTTGAATATATCTTATGATAATTATCAATTCCGCAAATTAAAGCATCACGATATGCTTTATTTTCAATTTTTTGTAATTCATCACTTCTTAAAGCATATGCTTCTATAACCTTATCAGGTATAATTGTACTATAAGTATAAGTATCCATATTTATTATTTTTTCATCCATAATTATCACTTCCACTCATACTATAACACACTTCTCCCCTTTTTATACTAAATATTTATTAAAATTAACTAATTTAGACACTTACTTGACACATTAAAACATATTCCCCATATCCTTAGGAACTTTATCATTAACAACAGCATTTATTATTTTATCTTCTTGTTCCTTAGAAACACCCTTACCCGTCATATTACTTAAAGTTTGAATTACTTCTCTTAAAGTGCCTTCATCCTTCAAATCCTTCTCCTGTAACTTCTTAGCTAAACCAAGAATAGTATTTTTATCTACCCCACTTCTTTTTTTTACTTTATCAAAAAACTTATCATTAAAAGCCATAAAAAAACCTCCTAATCTAATATATGATTAGGAGATTATTCAGTTACTTCTCTCCTTTATTCTTAAATTGAATAACAATCGGAGTCCCATCAAAATCAAAAGATTCTCTTATTTTATTTTCTAAATAACGTTCATAAGAAAAATGAACTAAGCCCTTACTATTTACCTGAATATTAAATGTAGGTGGACAAGTCCTAACCTGACTAGTAAAATATATTTTTAATCTCTTCCCCTTATAAGAAGGTGGAATATTTAATTGATATGCTTCCATAATAACATCATTAATTAAACTAGTCTTAATCTCCTTATGACTATTATCATAAGCATTTAATACTTCAGGCATAAGTGTATGAATTCTTTTTTTAGTTTTAGCTGATAAGAAAACAATATGAACATAAGGCATAAATTGGAAATGAGCTCTAATATCACTAATCCATTTTTTCATACTATTATCTTTATCTTCAATTGTATCCCATTTATTAACCACTAATACTAAAGCTTTACCTGCTTCAATAGCATATCCAGCAATATGTTTATCATGTTCTATAATACCTTCTGAAGCATCAATAACAACTACGCAGACATCCGATCTATCAATAGCTTTCATACTACGAAGCAAACTATACTTTTCAACAGACTCATATACCTTACCCTTTTTTCGCATACCAGCCGTATCAATAACCGTATATAATTTATCATGATATTTAAACTCTGTATCAACAGCATCACGAGTAGTACCTGCAACATTACTAACAATCGCACGTTCTTCATTTAAAATAGCATTAACTAAACTACTCTTACCTACATTAGGCCTTCCAATTATAGAGAATTTTATACTAGAATCTTCCTTCTCTTTATAAACAGGAATATTATTATCAATTAATTCCTTTAATTTATATATGTTATCTCCGTGTTCACCACTAACCTTAATATAATCCTGAAAACCTAATTCATAGAATTCATATTCTGTTTCCTTAATTCTTTTACTATCACACTTATTAATAACCACAATAACTTTATCTGATATCTTCTTTAACATATCTCGAATATAAAAATCATCAACAGTAAGACCATCCTTACCATCAACAACAAACAATATTAAATCAGCTTCATCAATAGCAAGAGATACCTGCATCTTTATATCCTTATTAAAGCCTTCATCATTTAATTCAATACCACCCGTATCAATTAAATGATATTCCCTATCATTACTAATAACTGTACCATATACTCTATCTCTTGTAATACCTGGAGTATCCTCAATAATTGATACCTTTCTACCAACTAACCTATTAAAAATAGTACTTTTACCGACATTAGGTCTTCCAAGTAAAGCAACAACTGGTTTTTTCATAAAACATCACCGCCATAATATTACCACAAAACATACAAAAAAGCTAGCATTAACTAGCTTGAGTTATTTTATCTTTGTAAACATTGATAACTGGGCGGACGGCGTTACTATTAGCAATATAAAAGTAATTATATATATTTCCATCATTATTTATGGCCCACATTTGCAAACCATCATTTGATGTTTTTGGTGTCATTGTCCAATAACTGTAGCCACTATCAAACCTCCAATTATAAGAATTATATAAATTATCATATTCATTTTTGGTTATTAATCTAGCTTTGTAATTATTTACTTCTTTTAATTCATCATTGTAAAAATTATTTATGATCCAGTTTTCTATATATGATTTAACATTAGATGAATCATAATCACTGTTTGAACCATATGCCATACTTGTTAATGGATCATTCTTCAAGGCCACCACATAATCTTGTCCTGCTCCACTATTAGCTATGACATAATAATCTTCATTATTTAAAGTTATTTTATCCCCTTGATGATATACTTTATTATTTGCTACTTCGCCATTATCTTTAACTAAAGCACTTCCTGATTGTTGATAATTAATTGTTATTCCTAATCCTGATATTGATACATCGGCTGTTGGTAAAAGTGAGACATCACTAAAATCAGCATATGTTAATGTTACTTTCATGATAGAATAATCTTTAGCATATAATGTATCTCCAGTTTGAACTGTTGCTCCATTTTCATAAGTTAAGGTATATGATAATTTACCATACACATTAGTATTACTTGTCGAGTCTGTACCAGTACACTCAGATGTACCTACACTTACACTTGATATACTAGCATTATAGTTTCCATCATTTACTACTTTAAATGTAAAGCTTATGGTATCACCTGGAGATGTTGTTGATACACTATAATCTTCTATGGTTGTTGTTCCATCTAATGACGGTTGTGATAAAACTTTAGCAGATCCTGTAGTTGTTATATTTGATAAATTTTCAAAATGAATATCCCAATTAGATGTTCTTTGTACTGATGTTCCTGTTATATTTAACTGTCCTGCAAAAC
The DNA here is from genome assembly GCA_902795725.1 of uncultured Erysipelotrichaceae bacterium. Lineage (GTDB taxonomy): Bacteria > Bacillota_I > Bacilli_A > RF39 > UBA660 > RUG12438. The sequence continues at coordinate 5,737 of CADBLY010000012.1, read as the reverse complement.
CTGCATACACAAGTGCGATTACTACTACCAAACATAAAACAATCATCCCTGCTAACATTACATTAAAACTTCTTCTTTTATACATAAAAATACCTCTTTTCTAGCATTCTAATTTATTACCTTTGTCATCATGTTACTAAAAAAACGCAATCCCTTTTTGTGAATTTGTTCACTTTTTTAGGGATTAACGTTTCTTTATTGTTCTATAATACTATTTTATCTATAAAGCTACTTTTTCTATTTCTTTAATAGATAATCCAGTATACTTAGATATTTTATTTTTATCCACACCATCATTAAGCATATTTATAGTTGTTTTAATAATTCCACGTTGTTCACCACGTTTTTCGCCTTTTTCTTCGGCTTCTTTTGCTGCAATAATAGCTGAATTTAGTGTCCTTTGATAATCTTCTTCATCAGTAAATAACTGATAGAAGTCTGAACTTTCATTAAGTTTAAATATCTCATCTTTTATTAAGGTCATATATTCATCCTCACTTTCCATATTTTTTAGTTCTTCTTTATTCATACCTAGTATCAAGATATCTTGATACTTTTTAAAGTATTCTTCTTTGTTACTTGAATTATACCATTCGTCTATGTGCTTGTCAACATTGATAGTATATATTTTTAAAAATTCGATATACTTTTTATGATTATACTTTTCTAGATATTCATATACCGATATTCCTTGTTTATCTTTTCCTTCAAAGTTAAAGTTAAACTGAATATGTAATTTAATATTACCATAATTATCTTTAATATGAATATTATGCGTTAGTGCGCTAATTAAATAGATAAAGTTTCTATTTTTAATAAACTCTGGAAAGTTATTATTATTGAGTTCACAGTTGATTATCATACTACCAATATCTACTAACATATAGATGGTTTTATTTTTTATATATAGTCTATCTTTGGTTAATTCACAATTCTTAATTTTAAACTCTTTAATTTCAATATCTTCACCTACTAGTCTTAATATCTTTTTAATCCATATTTCCATTATCTCTGGATGTTTATAAAAGACATTACGGAATACTGCATCATTGCGTAAGGTATAAAACTTCTTTGACATACTTCTCCCTTCTAATCACATAATTCTACCCCTTCACTTATATTATTATCTAAAACTTTGCAATTTCCTTTTTTTTAGAAGAAATTTTTAAAGAAAAATTTAAAGTGTTTATAACGAGGTTACAAAAATTAAAATATAGAAAAAAGAAGTGTCAACTCACGTCAACACTCTTTTCATTAATTCTTTTGTAATTCTTCATAATATTTGAATCTCTTGATAGCTGTTTCTTTATTCTCTTTAAATAATTTTTCAGCCCCACTAGGATTAATCTTCTTTAACATTGCATATCTAGTTTGATTATTTAAGAATATTTCATATTTATCAAAGTCCACTTTTTTACTATCAAAGGCATAACCATTAATTGGATGATATCTAAATAATGGGAAATATCCACACATAACAGCTTGACGCTCCATCTCTAAACTATTGCTCATCCCACCTTTTATTCCATGAGATATACAAGGAGCATAAGCTATAACAATAGATGGCCCATTATATTCATTAGCTTCTTTTAACGCTTTAATTAATTGAATTGGATTACCAGCAAGTGATACTTGAGCAACATAACAATTAGGATATGACATAGCAATTCTAGCTAAGTCTTTTTTATTAGTTCTCTTGCCACTCATAGCAAATGACTCAATAGAACCTTTTGGACTAGATTTTGATGATTGACCACCAGTATTAGAATATAGTTCTGTATCAAGTACTAAGATATTAATATTATCATTGCTTGATAAAACATGATCTATACCACCAAAGCCAATATCATAGGCCCATCCATCTCCACCAATACACCAAATATTACGACTTACAATATATTTCTTTAAATCCTTTAATTCATTTGGAATATCATCAGTTAAAGCATCATGTGCTTGTTTAGTAATAGTATAGTTATCATAATTGTCTAACCATAGTTTAAATAATTCACTATTAGAATTATCCATATTATTTTCCATAATCGTTTTTATTCTATTTCTAATAGTATTAATAGAAAGTAACATGCCATAACCATATTCAGCATTATCTTCAAATAAACTACTTGCCCAAGCAACATTATAAGGTAAATTAGGAATAGATCCCCCATAAATAGATGAACATCCTGTTGCATTAGCTATCATTAAGTTATCACCACATATTTGAGTAAGTAATTTAATGTAAGCAGTCTCACCACAGCCCGCACATGCTCCACAATATTTAAATTTACTATCTTTAAATTGAGAACCTTTTACTGTGTTTGTGTCAATGTTTTTATCACTAATATTTTCTTGTAGATAATCAAATATTGCTTGTTCATTACTATTATTTATATTTATACTTTCTAAAGCTTTTTCACCTCTTTTTCCTGGACATGTCTTAAGACACAATCCACATCCAGTACAGTTATCAACAGAAATACCTAAAGCATAGTAATAATCACTACCTATTGCTTTAATACATATCTCTTTTACATAGTTAGGAGAAGCATTATACTCTTCTTCACTTAATAAGAATGGTCTAATTACTCCATGTGGACATACAAAGGAGCATTGACCACATTGAATACAATTTCTATTTAACCAATTAGGTACATCCGTATTAGTTGATTTAGTAATGTTTTTAGGAATCATCTTACCATCTTTTAAATTTAGAACTTGCGATACAGTTAGATTATTACCTTCTCTATTACTTATTAACTCAAAGATATCCTTACTATCAACATCTAATTCTTTAGGATTAATTTTTATTTCTTTAATGCTACTCTCACACATCTTTAAAGCTTCGATATTTGCTCTTACAATATCCATACTTTTTTTAGAAAATTTATTTTTGATATATTGAGCTATCTTTTCTTTAGCAAGTTTATAATCTATTAAATTAGTTAAATAGAAAATAGCATCTTCCATAATCATACTTATCTTATTATTAAGTCCTACCTGTTTAGCAATATTATAAGCATCTATTGTATATATTTTACTTTTTGATAAAACATTAGCTAATTTAGAACTAATCATCTTATTTATTTCTTCTTCATTCATACTTGTATTAATAATACAAATACTATTTTCTTCTATATCATCAACTATATTTATACTATTAAGATAATTATCTTTACTAATAACTAATACATTAGGCTTTGTAACATAATAAGTAGAACGAATAACATCATCACTTATTCTTAAATGACTAATAGTTACCCCGCCACTCTTTTTAGAATCATACTCAAAATATCCTTGAACAAAAGACTTAGTATTATCCCCAATTAATTTTATTAGTGATTTAGACGCACTAACCATACCATCAGAACCATATCCATATATAAGTATCTCTTTACCCTTATGAATATCAATTTCTTTATCTTCTAAACTTAAATTAGTAACATCATCCATTATACCAATTGTAAAGTTATTAACAGGATTATCCAACATATCATATACTGCTTTAATTTGATTTGGTGTAGTATTTTTACTTGATAAACCGTATCTTCCTCCAACCACACTAATATCTTTATCTTTTAAAGCTGAACATATATCTAAATATAATGGTTCTCCAATACTACCCGCTTCTTTAGTACGATCTAATACAGCAATTTTCTTTACACTATCAGGTAAAACATTAAGTAAATATTTTGTACTAAAAGGACGATATAAATGTACTTCTATCAAACCAACATCATCCATCTTATCAATTACTTCCTTAATAGTTTCACAAACTGACCCCATAGCTACAATTACTTTACTTGCATTATTGGATCCATAATAATTAAATGGTTTATAATTACTTCCTGTTCTATCATTAATTTTTATCATATAATCATTAACAATATCAGCTACTTTATCATAATCCTGATTACGAGCTTCCGTTATTTGAAAATATATATCATCATTCTGATTTGTACCAATAGTCAAAGAATTATCAATATTTAAAGACCTATCCCTAAATCTTTTAATAGCATCATAATCAATTATATCTTCATAATCACACTTTTCTAAAACATTTATCTTATTAATCTCATGACTAGTACGAAAACCATCAAAGAAATGCATGAAAGGTAAAGAAGCTTTGATACTTGATAGGTGAGCAACACCTGATAAATAAGCACAATCCTGAACAGAAGAAGAAGCAAGCATACAAAAACCTGTAGCTCGACATGCATAAATATCTTGATGATCACCAAAAATACTTAAAGCATGGGTAGATAATGACCTAGCTGCTACATGAATTACTCCTGGAAGCATCTCCCCAGCCATCTTATACATGTTAGGTATCATAAGAAGTAAACCCTGACTTGCAGTATAAGTACTAGCAAGTACACCACTTTGTAGTGCACCATGAATAAAACCAGCTGCCCCAGCTTCCGATTGCATCTCAACTATTTTAACCTTATCATTAAATATATTTAACCTATCCCTACTCCACTCATCTATGTGTTCTGCCATAGGAGAAGATGGCGTAATAGGATAAATACCAGCTACTTCTGTAAATAAATAACTAGTATAAGCACAAGCTTCATTTCCATCAATTGTCATAATCTTCATAAATATCACCTATATTAATTATATATTTATTTTGAAAAAAAAGGAAGCCTAGCTTACCTTTTTCTTCAAATTTATATATTTAATTTACACAGTAACATTAACTTTGTGATTGAATAGCACTCTTATAGACATTGATAACTGGGCGAACCGCTCCTTCGTGAATAATATTGACGTGACGAGAGTCCAAACTGCCGTTGTCATTGGACACGTACCACACATCAGACGAAGAATCGTTATTTGGACTCATAGTCCAGTACCAATAATTGCTATTACACACCCAACTTGGGACATTTGCTAAACTACCTGAGTAATAGCATCATCCAGTACAAGAAAATTTATTTTCATAACCTAAATTAGGAAATTCTTCATATTTTAAAAATCTTGCACTATATCCATCTACTGTTTTTAATTCATCTGTAAACTTAGCTTGAGCCCACGCATTAACTACACTTTTAACATTTGATGTTGTATATGTTGAATCTGAGCCATATGCCATTCCTCCTGTTTGATTAGTATCAGAGTAGGTATAACCTAATGTTCCACCAGCTGCAGTCACTTCATCAGCTGTTAATGGATTTTCTTTTAAAGCTACAACATAATCTTCATTTGATGGTACTGATATTATATGATATGTTTCATTGGCTACTGTTATTTGATCTCCTACTTCATATGGTTTTACATATAGTGTAGTTCCATCATTATTTACTTTTGCATTACCATCTTGTGTATATGTTAAGCTTATTCCTAAACCACTTATTGCTACATCAGCTTTAGGGAGTAATGATGCGTCATTAAATGTTTTATAAGTTAGTCTTAGTCTCATGGTTTTAGTTTCTTTACTTTTTAAGGTATCATTTTGTGATACTGTAGTTCCATCAGAATATTTTAATGTATATTCGATTTGACTTTTAACATTATTCTCATCATTTACTTCATTTTCTCCACTACCTTCATAGGTTAACTCGATATTACTTTTCATGGATAGATTAGTTAATGTTGCATCATAATCTCCGTCATTTGTTACATCGAATTCGTATTCGATATAATCTCCTGGAGATGTTACTGTAACTTCATAATCCCCTATAGTAGTAGAATTATTCTTTATTTCTGGAGCAGTTATTTGTTTTGCTGTTCCATTTAG
>CADBLY010000011.1 GCA_902795725.1 uncultured Erysipelotrichaceae bacterium | reverse complement strand
AGGGCAGGCGAGTCATTGGTGAATTTTCTATAGTTTTACAATTTATAATATATTAAGAACTACAACAAACAAGAAATACACTTCTGATGAAAAGGAAAGAATTATTAATAGAGTTTTAATAAATAATGATATAAATTGTATAATAGAAAGTCATAAATATTTCAAAGTTAAAAAGTCATTACTTTAGATATTTATGACTCTTTTTGTTATACTTATATTGTCTCATAATAAAAAGGAGTTGATATAAGTATGAGAAAAGATATAACAATAACTGGATCAGCAAAAGTTTTAAGTCAACCATCATTAGATGGAACAACAACTATTGAAGATTATGATGTAACTGTGACATCTCCTGCTGATACGATATCCTTTACATTTAAAGTAGTAAATGATGGTAATTAAGATGCATCTGTATCAAGTGTAAGTGTAGGTACACCTGAGTGTACAGGTACTGATTCTACTAGTAATACTAACGTGTGTGGTAATTTATCATATACGTTAACTTATGAAGGTGGAGCATCTGTTCAAACTGGAGATACATTGTATGCTAAGGAAACAAATACAATGAAAGTAACTTTAACATATGATGATACAGTAACAGCTTCAGAATTACCAACATCTGAAGTATCTATATCTAACTTAAATATAACCATTAATTATCAACAATCAAGTGATGCTTTAGTAAAGGATAATGGAGAAGTAGCTGATTATAAAGTATATCATCTGGGAGAAAAGATAACTATTAATAGTGCGGATTATTATGTAATTGAAAAGAGTGGAGCAGGACAAGATTATATAGTATCTGGAGTAGATGGTGGAATGGCATACTATACGAGTGAAACTTGTGGATATGTAAATGATACACTAGTGATATCAGGTTGTACAACAGATTATAATTTATCAGATATAAAATATGTTATAGATAACTGGTCAAATGCTGTATTTCAAAATGAAGAATTAAAAGCGGTTAATGGTAATAAAGCAAGATTAATAACAATAGAAGAAGCTTCTAGATTTGGGTGTTCTCCAAATACTGCATATTCATGTAAAACTCCTGTATATTCAGATATTTTAAAAGCTTACTGGACTATGACAGCTAATCCAACATCCATCTTTTCAATGTATTCTATTTATCATCAATATAGTAGTTGGGATTCTAAAGTATATAGTAGTAGTTTTGCAGCTAGAGTTAGACCTGTTATAAACGTCTATAAATCAGCTATAGAAACTAATAATAATGCAGAATAAAAAGTGTTTTAAGGATTTATATTTCATGTCTTAAAAAAAAGACATGATTTTTGTTGTTGCTAAGTATATATTAATGTTATTTTAAATAAGTGTAGTTTTCTATTTTTTGGTATTGAAAAATAGGATGGAATGTGGTAATATTTTAATAGTAAGGTGAGTATATATGGATAGAAAAGGATTTACATTAGTTGAAATATTGGCAGCTATAACGATATTAGCTATTATATCTATTATTACGGCAACTACAATTACTCATTTTGTTAAAAAAAGTCATAATGAATTGAATGAGATACAGAAAAATAATATAAAGATGAGTGCGAAAGTATGGGTTAGTGATAATAAGGATAAATTAATAGATAAGGATTGTATTTCAATTACTTTGAAAGATTTACAGGATAGTGGATATATTGATGATGATGTTTATGAATTTGATAATAATAGTAAGTTAGATGGTGATAGTATATATGTTAATATTACACGTTTAGATAAATCGTATTATTATGAAGTAACTGATGCTATTGATGATAAATGTGAAGAATATGAGGTGGAATAGATGAATAAAAAAGGTTTTACTTTAATTGAAATACTTGCTGCTGTTACTGTTTTAGCGCTTTTAGCTTTGATAACAATTCCAGCTGTTACTAAACCAATTAGAGATAGTAAGGATGATTTATATAAAACACAGCTTAGGTCTTTTAAGGATTCTGCTAAAGGCTGGGGCGCTGATAATATGTTTTCTCTTTTACCATCAAGTGGAGAGTGTATTATTGTTACGTTAGATACATTAGTTAATGATGGTTTAGTGGAACCTAATATTAAAAATCCTAAAACAGGTGAAAATTTTGCTAGTGGGAGAAACGGTATTTTTGTTAAAATAAGTAATGAAGGTACGACAAATAATAAGTATGTTTATCAAGTGTTTGATTGTAGTGATGATAGCTGCTATAGTCTTGATAGTGAAGAGACTGATTATAATACTATTGTTAATAATTGTGAAGCCTAATAGGCTTTTTTTCTATACAAAAATAGATATTTGTTGTATAATAGTAAACATTAAATGTGAGGTTTAGGTATGCAAAGATATTTTTCGGATAGACGTGTTTTAGATTCTTTTATTCTTGGTGATGATGATATATATCATATAACAAAGGTTATGCGAATGAAAGATGATGATTTAATTGAAGTTGTTTACAACAAGAAAGTTTATGAATGTTGTCTAAAAAGTGTAAAGTCAGATATTAAAATAATTATCAAAAAAGAGTTAGAAAATACTTATGATATGAAACCATCGGTCGCACTAATAATTCCGATTTTAAAAGAACAGAAAGTTGATTTAATTTTACAAAAGGCGACGGAAATGGGTGTGTCAAAGATATATTTGTGTCCGATGAAGCATTGTATGGTAAAGATTCAAGGTAACAAAAAAGAAAATAAGATTAATAGATGGGTAAGAATTGTTAAGGAAGCTTCTGAGCAATCGAAGCGAATAGATGTTCCAGAAATTATTGTACTGGAAGATATCAAATCTTTAGAAAAATTTATTGGATTGAATTTAATTTGCAGTGTAAAGGAGAAGCAAAAAAATATTAAAAAAGTCTTAACGAATAATCGAAACTGTGATAGAATAAATCTAGTGATCGGCCCAGAAGGTGGATTATCTAAGATAGAAGAGGATTATTTAGTTAAAATTGGATTTATTCCAATCACACTAGGGTCTAATGTTATGAGAGTTGAGACCGTTCCTTTATTTCTTATGAGTATTATTAATTATGAATATATGGAGTGATTATTATGACTGTATTAAGTTCTATACCAACAAGTGTTTATGTTTATTTATTTATTATTTTATTGCTTTTAATTATTGATATTGTATTAACTGTTTTGTCTTTAAAGGTGCGTAAGAGAGTTAAAATAAAGAAGGACTTTTTGAATCTATCTAATAATGAAGAGATTAATGATGTGCCTGTTAATGAAGAGATTATGGCTATTTTTAATCAAATGGAAGAAGACAGTAAATTAGAGCCTGAGGAAGTTGTACAAAAGTTTGAAGATGAACAGGAAAGAAATGCAATAATTAGCTATCAAGAGTTAGTTGACAGTGTGAAAAATAGTAAAATTGATATTATTGAAGATGATAATGGAGAAGTAGATTTTGTTAAGCAATTAGAATTGGAATTTGATGAACCAGTTGTTTCTGCAGTTGAAAGTATAGATAATAGTATAGATGATAGTGTTTTTGATGTATCTAGTAATATCAATAACAATATAGAATTACAAACTAGTATTATTGAAGATGATAATACACCATCACATAAGGATATAGTTGATGAGTTGAATGATGATAAGAAATTTAAAACATCCGAGATTATTTCACCTGTATTTGGAAGAATAACTAATTTTACAAATTATAATTTAAATAAAGAAAATACAGTTGAGATAAAACAGGTAGCTGGTACATCACCAGAAGAAGAGATAAAGAAAAATGAAGCATTTTTAAAAGCCTTAATAGAGTTTAGAAATAATCTCTAGGCTTTTTTCTTAAGGAGGGTTTATGAAGTTTTATATTTATACTTTAGGTTGTAAAGTTAATAGTTATGAATCTAATATTATGCGTGATAATTTACTTAATAGTGGTTATATAGAAGGTAGTAGTGATGATGCGGATATTTATATTATAAATACATGTACAGTTACTAATACTAGCGATAATAAATCGTTAAAGGTAATTAGAAGAGTATTAAGAGAGCATCCATCTAGTATTATTGTTGCAGTTGGTTGCATGACACAAGTAAATAGTTCGTTATTAAAGGATTTAGGGATATCTATAGTTTTGGGTAATAAAGATAAAAGTAAGATTGTAGATTATATAGAAGAATATAAAAAAAATAAGAAAAGAATTGATAATATTGATGATATTATGAATACTGATTTTGAAGATATGTGTTTAAACAATTTTAATAAAGCGCGTGCTTTTGTTAAAATTGAAGATGGTTGTGAAAACTATTGTAGTTATTGTATTATTCCTTATGCAAGGGGTAAAGTAAGATCTAAAAAGCCAGATAAAGTTATAAGTGAAATTAAAACATTAATAGATCAAGGCCATAAAGAAATAGTTTTAACTGGTATTCATACAGGACATTATAATTATAAAGATTGTAATTTTTATGAATTGTTAAAAAGAATTATTGTTATTAAGGGGTTGGAGAGACTTCGTATTTCATCTATTGAAATAACTGAGATATCAGATGATATTATATCTTTGTTTAAGGAATGCCAAGTATTAGTTGATCATCTGCACATTCCATTACAAAGTGGGTCAAATACAATATTAAAATTAATGAATCGTAAGTATGATAAAGAATACTTTATAAAAAGAATAAATGATATAAGAAGTGTGCGTCCAGATGTTTCGATTACGACTGATGTTATAGTTGGTTTTCCAATGGAAACGGATGAATTATTTAAAGAAACTATTGATACTATAAAAAAGATTAAGTTTTTTAAAATTCATGTTTTTCCTTTTTCTTTAAGACGTGGAACGAAAGCGGAAGAAATACCTAATCATGTTGATAATACAACGAAAAAGAAAAGAGTTAAGGAATTAATTAATTTAAGTAAGAATTTAGAAATAGAATACTATAATAGATTTATTGATCAAATTAAGTTGTTTATACCAGAAAAATGTAGTGATGGTTATTTGATGGGACATACAGATAATTATTTACCTATTAAAGCTAAAGGATGTATTAAATATTTAAATCAATTAACTAAAATAAAAATCAAAAATATTGATTATCCATATGTTATTGGAGAAATTATTGAAAAATAATTGAAATAGCTTAATGGATGTGATATAATTAAGGTGCTGAAAGATAAGATTTAATCCTTATGAAAAACCTACTAATCGAATTATAAGGGAATCTAATTTGTAGTTGGTGTTGAAAGCTCAAGTAAATTGAGGATCCTAAAGGCTATAATGTGATACCCACCTGGGAGACTAGGTTTTATTCGATACGGATATCTGTCTTTTGGCTTTTTTTGGAGGAATTTATGTTATTAGATTTAGAATATGTTGTTTTTGATTTGGAAACGACTGGTCTTAAAGTATCTGAAGGTGATTCGATAATTGAAATTGGTGCAGTTAAAATAAAAGGTGGGATTATAACTGATAGATTTGATGTTTTTGTTAAACCACCTAAACCTATTAGTGAAGAAATTACAAAGATAACTGGTATTACTAATGAAATGGTTTTTAATGCATGTAGTGAAAAGGATGCCATTATTAAATTTATGAAGTGGGTTGGTGATTTACCAATGGTTGCTCATAATGCACGATTTGATTTATCTTTTGTTGAGATGGCCTTTTTAAAATATGATTTAGGAAGATTTAATAATACTGTTATTGATACTCTTGCTTTATCTAGATATTTAGATTCTAGGGAAAGATATCATAATTTAGCTACTTTAGTTATTAGATATAATATTGATTGGAATGAGGATAAGCATCATAGAGCTGATTATGATAGTGAAGGAACTTCTTTAATTTTTTATAAGATGTTAAATAGGTTGGTTAAAAATGAAATTGATACTTTAGATAAATTAAAAAGATATCGATTTATTGTTATCAGAAAGAGAGTTGATTAATAATATGTTTGAAAATTTAGGGAGTAGATTACAAAATGCTGTTAACAAGATAAAGGGTTATGGAAAAATAACTGATGATAATATTAGTGAAGTAACTAGAGAAATCAGATTAGCGCTTTTAGAAGCTGATGTTAATTATAAAGTAGTAAAGGAGTTTATTAATAATGTTAAACAGAAAGCTTTAGGTGAAGAAGTTTCTAAAAGTTTAAAACCTGGTGAAGTATTTGTAAAAATTTTAAAAGATGAGTTAGTAGAACTTTTAGGTGGCGAAAAAAAAGATTTATATATAAGTGGTAATCCGAGTATTTTGATGTTAGTAGGATTACAAGGTAGTGGTAAAACAACTACAATTGGTAAGTTGTCTTTGTTGTTACGAAAAAAATATCATAAGAAACCTTTGTTGGTTGCTTGTGATATTTATAGACCAGCAGCTATTGATCAATTAAAACAAATTGGTAGAGAATTAAATATTGAGGTATATTCAGAAGGAAAGAATAATCCTGTAGAAATAGTAAAGAATGCTTTGGAATATGCGAAAGAAAATAAATTTAATTATATTTTAATTGATACAGCTGGTAGACTTCATATTGATGATGAGTTAATGGATGAGTTAGCTAATATTAATAGTGCTGTTAATCCTAATGAAATACTATTAGTTGTTGATAGTATGACAGGGCAAGATGCTGTTAATGTTATTGAAGGTTTTAATAACAAATTACCACTTACGGGGGCAATATTAACAAAACTAGATGGTGATACTAGGGGTGGAGCTGCTTTATCGGTTAGACATCTTACTAATGTTCCAATAAAGTTTGTTGGTGTTTCGGAAAAAATGGATGGTTTGGATGAGTTTTATCCTGACCGTATGGCAAGTCGTATTCTTGGCATGGGCGATTTGATGAGTATGGTTGAAAAGGTTGAAGCTACAATTGATCAAGATGAAGCGTTAAAAACGGCTAAGAAAATGGAGCAAGGAAAGTTTGATTTAGAAGATTTTTTAAGTATGTTTAAGCAAATTAAAAAAATGGGGCCTTTGGAGAGTTTACTTAAATTAATTCCTGGAATTCCAAAAGAAATGAAAAAAGTAAAAGTTAATCCTAAAGATATGGCTCATATTGAAGCTATAATTTTATCTATGACACCGTATGAAAGAAAACATCCAGAAATATTAAAAGCTACAAGAAAAATGAGAATTGCTAAAGGATCAGCTCGTTCAGTAGAAGAAGTTAATAGATTATTAAAACAATTTGATCAAATGAAAACAATGATGAAGGCTATGAAAAATGGTAAAATGAAATTACCTTTCTAGGAGTAATACACACTCCTTTTTTTTGTTTGTACATAATATGATGTAGATAGGAGGAAAGATTTATGTTTGGAAATTGGGGATGTGGGTGTAGAAAGAACAACATGTGTGATCCACAAATGGAAAGACCTATCGTTGAACCTGTAACTACAAAATGTATTGAAAAAGAGTTTTACCATGAAGTTCCACATGTATGTCCTATACATACCCATGTAATTAATAGACATATTTATAAGCACACTTATACACCACAATATACTTGTGATGAAGAAAATCAAGTTATTAATGAAGATTGTGGAAGTTGCTGTAATTTTCAATAAAGGTAGATTATTCTATCTTTTTTTCTTTAATAAAAGTTTATTCTTTTAGCATTTTGTGTTATTATATTGGTAGTGGGGTGTTACTATGGCAAAGGAAAAGATAAGTAAGAAAGATATCGATGATATTAAAAATAAAATTGTGGAAAGTATTACTAAAGATATTGAAAATAAGGTTTCTAAGAAAGTAATTGATAGTGCAGTTAAAACTATTAAGGAAAAAAGTTCAACTGAATTGAAGGATAATTTTGTTTTTGAAGTTAAAAATGAAGTTAAAAATCAAATAATTAAGGAAGAAAAAAGGTTACTTCGTCATCGTACTGGTAAAATTATAAGAAGAGATATTGTTATTCTTATATTATTGGGTATTATTGGATTTATGGGATATTTAATGTATAAGGATGATTATGTATTGATTGTAAAGGATAAGACAGTTAGTAGTGAAATAAAAGAAGAAAAAGATGAAAGTGTTAAAGATTTATCTTGGTATAAAAAACATTATAGTTATTTAATTGATAATATGCATCTTAATTTACCATGTGATAATATGAATAAATATTATTTATATAATAAAGATCTAAAAGCAGATGAAATTAATGATAGTATTAAGTTAAGTTTGGCTTATAACTTGCTGGAAGATAATAATAAGATTGCAAAAAAGGATTTAGAAAATGCTTATAGGAAGTTATTTAATGATAGTTATAATGATGCATCTTTTCAGGTTGATTGTAAGGTGTATAAGTTAAAAAATGATTTTTATGAAGCTAAAAATAGTGAGTGTTTAGATATTAGTGATTACCAATTAAGAGAAGAAATAACTAATATATATGAAGAAAATGATAATATTATTATTGAAACTGTTATGGGAGTAACTAGTAATAATAAGTTATATAATTATCATAATTTAGAAAGTTCAGTTAGTGATATTTTTGATAGTATTATTGATTATAAAGAAAGTTTAAATAGTTATAAATATACTTTTAATAATAGTAAGCAATTTATAAGTATTGAAAAAGAGTCGTAGTATTCTTTTTTTTGGAGGAATATATGGGGACAAATATATATATAGGATTAACTAAAGAAGAAGTAAAATATCGTATAAAAAAAGGATTAGTTAATTATAATACTGATTTACCTACTAAAAGTGTGGGGGAAATATTATTTAATAATATTTTTACTTTATTTAATATGCTTAATATTTTTATTGCATTACTTATTTTATTTGTTGGTTCATTTAAAAATTTATTGTTTATGGGAATTGTATTTTGTAATACAATTATTAGTATTGTTCAAGAATTAAATTCTAAAAGAATTATTGATAAACTATCTATTTTAACGCAAGTAAGCGCTAATGTTATAAGAGATGGTAAAGAGAAAAAACTTCATATTAATCAAATTGTTCTTAATGATATTATTAAATATTATAATGGTAATCAAGTAGTTGTTGATAGTATTATTAAAGAAGGTGTTGTAGAAGTAGATGAATCTTTTATAACTGGTGAATCTAATAATATATTAAAACAGGTTGGAGATACAATTTTATCTGGTAGTTTTATTGTAAGTGGTAAATGTATTTGTGAAGTTATTGCAGTAGGTGATGATAATTATAGTGCGAAAATAAGTAAGGAAGCAAAATATATTAAAGAATCAAATTCTGTTATAATGAATACTTTAAAAATAATAGTAAAATGGTTATCTATTATTATTATTCCTTTAGGTATTGCTTTGTTTATTAGGCAATGGAGATTACCGGATACTACTATTATAACAAGTGTTTTAAATACATCAGCAGCTATTATTTCAATGATACCTGAAGGATTAGTTCTTCTTGTTAGTACTGTTTTAGCTGTAAGTGTGGTTAGGTTAGGGAAAAGGAAAGTATTAGTTCAAGATTTATACTGTATTGAGTCTTTAGCTAGAGTTGATATTTTATGTTTGGATAAGACAGGAACAATTACGGAAGGAAATTTAGAAGTTAAGGATGTAGTTTCATTTACTGATGATGATATAAAAAATATTTTATCAGAATTTAGTTATGTTCTAAAGGATGATAACAAAACAATGCAGGCAATTTATAATAAATATTATCGTAATCATAAATATGAAGTTATAGATACGATACCTTTTTCTTCTGTGAGAAAGTATTCGGCGGTTTCTTTTGATAAGGGTACTTATATTATTGGTTCTCCGGATCGATTGCTTGATAATAACTATAAGAATTATTTGGATAAATATAGTGGATTTCGTATTTTGGCTTTAATGTATTCAAAAGAAAGAGTTAATAATTTTGAATTACCTAATAAATTAATACCAATAGGATTAATTATTATCCAGGATAAAATAAGGCGTGGTGCGAAAGATACTTTAAATTATCTTAAGAGTCAGGATATTGATTTAAAGATTATATCAGGTGATTCTTCTTATACGGTTAGTAGTATTGCAAAGGAAGTAGGAATTAATCCGAAAGTTATTGATATGTCTAAGGTTTTAGATACGGATAATATTAAAGAAATAGTTGAAAAATATAATATATTTGTCCGTGTTTTACCTGAACAAAAAAAAGAAATTATTAATACTTTAAAACTTAATAATCATAGTGTAGCTATGATAGGTGATGGGGTTAATGATTGTTTGGCTTTGAAGGAAGCTGATTCAAGTATTGCTTTAGCTTGTGGATCTGATGCAGCTAGAAATACATCACAAATTGTTTTGTTGGATTCTAATTTTGATGCTATTCCTTCAATACTTGAAGAAGGAAGAAGAACAATTAATAATATTGAAAGATCATCATCACTTTTTCTTACTAAAACAATATATGCAATATTACTTACAATTCTTTTCCTTTTTGTACCTATTAATTATCCTTTTCAACCAATTCAATTAAGTTTAACTAGTGCGATAACAATAGGTATTCCATCATTTTTATTAGCTTTAGAAAAGAATAATAAGAGAATTGAAGGAAATTATTTAATTAATGTTATTAGTAAGTCTATTCCTGCGGCTTTAACAATTGTTATTAATGTTGCATTTGTTTTATTGTTATCGTTATTAATTAGGTTAAGTGATAGTGAAATATCTACTATGTCTGTGGTTTTAGTTGCTTTTACAGGATTTTTATTATTATTTAAATTATGTTTACCATTTAACAAGAAGAAATTAATTCTTTATATAGGGCTAATTACGATGTTTATGGTTTTAGTAATAGGGTTAAGTCAATTTTTTGAACTTGTTCTATTGTCGTTTCCAAAATTCATATTTATTGGTATAATATGTGTGTTAGATATTGCTTTATTTATTAATATGAGTTTAGTTTGTGAAAAAAGAATTTTTATAAAAAGGGATGAAATTATAAGGAGAGTGAAGTAAAGTGGTAGGTTTATTATTAACTATAATAGTTGGATTATTTATACTTGTAGGTACTATTATAGGTAGGTTTCTTAAGAATAAAAAAAGTGTACTAGATTTTTCTATTAGTATGTCATTTGGTGTGGTTGTATGTTTAAGTATTTTAGAATTATTACCTGAAATATTAGAAACTTTAGGTAAAGGAATGGGATTTAAAGGTTTAATCTTTGCTTTATTATGTGTAGTATTGGGATTTGTTATTTTATTTCAATTAGATAGGTTAATTCCACATCATGAAAGTGAGGATCATCATCATCACCATAAACATAGTAATTGTCATAATGAACATTTAAAACACATTGGAATAGTTACTTCGTTAGCTTTGATATTACATAATATAATAGAAGGGATGGGTATTTATATTACTTCTAGTACTGATTTTAATACAGGATTACTTTTATGTATTGGAGTAGGTCTTCATAATTTACCAATGGGTTTTATGATAGAGTCGACATTGCGTAACGAATATAAGTTTAACAAAGTTTTAGTTATTAGTTTAATTGTGTCTTTATCAACTTTGTTAGGTGGTATTATTGCTTCATTATTAACTACTAGTGAACTTGTTATGGGACTTTTACTTTCAGTAACTTTTGGAATGTTGGTTTATATTTCGTTTGTAGAATTATTGCCACAAATAAATAATATTAGCAATAAAAAAATTAAGTATATAGGGGTTATAAGTGGTTCTGTATTATTAATGATTAGTTTAATTTTTGGATAGAACAATAGTTAATAGCTATTGTTTTATTTAAAAATATGATATAATTTATATAGTTATTAAGGAGATGGAAATATGAAAAGAATTATAACTGGTTTACAACCAACGGGATGTATTACTTTAGGTAATTATATTGGTGCAATTAAAAGAATGGTTGAATATCAAGAAAGGTATGAATCATTTATATTTGTTGCTGATATGCATGCTATAACTGTTCCACAAGATCCAATTATGTTACATGAAAGTATAAAAAGTTTAATCGCACTTTATTTAGCTTGTGGAATTGATCCTAAAAAAAATACTATTTTTATTCAATCAGAAAATATTTATCATGCTAATATGTCATGGATACTTGAATGTCATACTCCATATGGAGAGTTGGGACGTATGACACAGTTTAAAGATAAAAGTAAAAAGAAACAAAATTTTTCTTCTGGACTATATACATATCCTGTTTTGATGGCTAGTGATATTCTTTTATATGACGTTGATTATGTTCCAACGGGTCAAGATCAGAAACAGCATGTAGAATTAGCACGTAATATTGCTGAAAAAATAAATAAAAAATATAAAGAAAAGATATTTAAAATTCCTGAACCATTAATAGGTAAAAGGGGTGCGAAAATATATGATTTAGTTGATCCAACTAAAAAAATGAGTAAATCAGCTCTTAATCCTAAAGGTGTAATTTATTTAATGGATGATGAAAAAACTATTAGAAAAAAAATTATGAGTGCGACTACTGATTCAGAAATGAAAGTAGTTTTTGATCCAGATAATAAACCTGGTATATCTAATTTAATAAGTATATATGCATCACTTTCTAATAAAACAGTGGCTGCTGTTGAGAAGAAATTTAAGGATAGTAATTACGGTGAATTTAAGAAAAGTGTTGCTGATAGAGTAGTTAAAACTTTAATACCTATTCAGGAGAAATATAAAAAATTAATTAACAGTAAAGATATAGATAAAATACTTGATGAAGGAAGAGATAGAACAAGTTTAATTGCTTATGAAAAATATGATAAATTAAAACATGTTATAGGACTATATAGATAGGAGAATATATGAATAAAATAACAATGGAAAAATTAGTTAATTATTGTAAACAATATGGATTTATCTTTCAAGGTAGTGAAATCTATGATGGTCTTGCCAATACTT
>CADBLY010000010.1 GCA_902795725.1 uncultured Erysipelotrichaceae bacterium | reverse complement strand
TCCAGGAGATTATATCGAATATGAATTCGATGTAACAAATGATGGAGATTATGATGCTACACTAACAGGTTTAACTATGAAAAGTAACACAGAGTTAACCTATGAAGGTAGTGGAGAAAATGAAGTAAATGATGAGAATAATGTTAAAAGTCAAATCGAATATACCTTAAAGTATTCTGACGGAACATCCGTATCACAAAATGATACCTTAAAATCAAAAGAAACAAAAACTATGTTATTAAGACTAACATATAAAAGTTTCAATGACGCATCATTACTTCCTAAAGCAGATGTAGCCATAAGTGGATTAGGAATAAGCTTAACTTATACACAAGATGGAAATGCTAAAGTAAATAATGATGGTACTACACCATTAGTTTAAAACCCCTTATATTTCAACACTTTTTCAATTAAAAATATCGTTTACCACTTATTTACCTCTTATTTTTATGTATTTTTTAAGGAATATAATATAATTTATTTGGATATATAATCACTATCCTATATTCTTATGGTATTGTAAAAATTATATTTTTATGATATTATGTATTTAGCAAGGAATATTGCATAAAATAAAAAGGATACATTTGATTGGGGTAATCAAATGCATTTCCTTTGATTGGATTGCATCTGAAATCAACTATGTTGAAATCAGATGCTTTTATTATTTAAATAGTAAAGTGATTACTATAAAGAATAATAGTAGAATTATAATAAATAGAGAAAATTCTCTTTTTGTCATAATATACCACCACCTTTCGTTTATAAAAATAAATGAAAGGAAAAGCATCTGATATATTTCAAATGTATCCATAATCATTATACCAAACATTAGTTCAATATACAAGGATGTTTGAATATTTTTTAACGAATGATTGTTTAAATATTAACAATATATTTATTTTACACTTCCTTTACATATTTTTTATCAAAAAATATCGTTTACTTATTGCAAAATAAACATAACTAATATATAACAACTATGAAAGGTAGGAGATGTGTGTGAAAAAAAGTGTAGTGGTGTTAATTGTTATATTGCTATTATTAGTATTAGGAATGGGTGGATATTTGGTTTATGATAAGATACTTAGTAAAGATGAACTGAAAGAGAAAATGGTAGAAGAAAAACAAGAAAATAGCACAAAAGAAGAAACTGTAGAAGAAAAAAATAGTAATTCTATAACTGCTAGTGATTTAGTATTAGATAGTAGTAAATGTATTAATCAAAAAAATATGGAATATTCATTGGCGACAAATAATGATATTAATGGTATTTATTTAACTTATTATGATGGTAATGTTAATATATCTATTACTCCAGATGTTGTAAAAAACAGTTATAATGGTATTAACATAAGCAATTCATCATATACGGTTAATTTTAATAAAAAAATAGTAGATATATATGTTGATGGCTATGGTCAAAGTATTGGTTATGAAACTATTTTCTTTTTAATGGAAGATGGAACAGTAGAATATATACCGTTCTACTATGCTTGTAATAATAATTCTTTTAAAACAGTTAAATTAGATGGTGTAGAAAATATTATAAGATTTGTATCAGGAAGTGCAAGCCCAGTTGAACCTGGAGGTGGATATCATACTATTCTTGCACAAAAACAAGATGGAACATTCTATGATCTTTCGTTAATACTACAACAAACACAATATTATAATAATTATTAATATTTGAAGTTAAATAATATAAAAAAAGTAAAACATAGATTAGTCTATGTTTTATTAATACAATTATATCATTTATCCTTATTAAGTTTTACCTCTTAAATATATCTTGTTTATTTAGTTTTAAATGGATATAAAAATTCATATTAAACTACTTTAAATCATAAATCATTAAATAATTTTTTATTAAGTCATATAAAGTAGTTTAAGAGTATTATGATGGTACAACTCCATATGTAAAACCATATGTAGTAGGGAATCAAATCACTGTAGCAAATGAAACATATCATATAATATCAGTACCTGCAAATCAAGATTATGTAGTGGCTTTAAAAGATAATGCATTGACTGCTACTGAAATAACAAGTGCTGGTGGAACATTAGGATATACATACTCTGATACTAATCAAACAGGTGGAATGTCATATCATGCATCATCTAGTGCATATGGCACATCAGCTGTAAAGAGTGTAGTAGACTCATGGGCAAGTAATAAATTTACAGATGAATTAAAAACAGTAGATGGATATGCAGAAAGATTGATTCAATATGATGAAATACCAATTGAAAGAAAAGAAATTTGTACAGGAAGTTGTTTTGAAGCGGATGTAATAGCTTATGATTGGATGTATAATAGTGGTTATTCGTATTGGACAATGACTCCATGGCAAGATGGAGATCAGCCTTCTTCGTCTATTGTGTGGTACGTGCGCTCAGGCGGCCGCTTGAACGACAGCTACGTCTACAACGGCAACGGTGCGGTTCGCCCAGTTATAAATGTCTATAAAGATAAAATATCTCAAGCTATTTAAAGGAAAGTGAAATACTTTCCTTTTGTGTGGTTATTGGGTGACTATTAATAAAAAACTTTTCTTAAAAAATGACAAATATTAACAATTTATGATACAATGTATACAGGTGGTTTACATGAAAATAAGTGAAGTAAATAGATCAAAACTAACGCCTATGATGAGACAATATTTAAGCATTAAAGATGAACATCCTGATTTAATTATTATGTTTCGTTTAGGAGACTTTTATGAAGTATTCTTTGAAGATGCTGTAAAAGTATCACGAGATTTAGAATTAACCTTAACTGGTAGAAATGCTGGTTTAGAAGAACGTGTCCCAATGTGTGGAGTCCCACATCATGCTGCCAATGTTTATATAGAAAAATTAGTGGATAAAGGATATAAAGTTGGAATATGTGAACAATTAGAAGATCCTAAAGATGCAAAAGGATTGGTTGAAAGGGGACTTACTCAAATAATAAGTAAAGGTACTGTTATTGATACAAATAATATAGAAGAATATGATTTTAATTATATAGGGAGTATCTTAGAATATGATAATTGTTATTATATCAGTTATACAGATATTACAACTGGTGTAATCTATATATCTAAAATAAATCATAATTCTATAAATTTAGTAAGTGAAATCGTAAGTTTAAATCTTCAAGAAGTTATTGTTACATCTTCATTAGATAAAAGCATTGTAAATACTTTAGAAAATCAATTTAAAATATGTGTATCTATTAGTGATGAAATAAGTGAGTTGAATGAATATCAAGAATTATATAATAATTTAGATAATAATTATAATAAAGTATTAAGACATCTTTTGACATATATAACAAATACTAAAATGACTAAACTTACTCACTTGCAAAAACCTATTATCAAAGAAAACAATGAGTATTTAAAAATGGATATTCACACCAAAAGAAATTTAGAATTAACTGAAACATTAAGATTGAAACAAAGACAATATTCTCTTATATGGTTATTAGATAAAACTAAAACAGCCATGGGATCAAGATTGTTAAAAACATATATTGAAAATCCTTTAATAGATAAAGATAAAATAAATAAAAGATATGATATTGTTGAAACGCTATTAGAAGAATTTCTTCTAACAGAAGATTTACAAGGATTATTATACGAAGTATATGATTTAGAAAGACTAAGTGGTCGTATTGCTTTTGGATCAGCTAATGCTAGAGATCTATTACAATTAAAAAGTTCATTAAAAGTATTACCTGATATAAATAATATATTAAGATCAATAAAGTATCAAGAAATAAATACTCTAGATGATTTATATAATTTATTAGATAAAGCCATATATGATAATCCACCTGTATCAGTAAAAGAAGGTTATTTAATCAAAGAAGGATATTCGAACTCATTAGATGAATTAAAAAACATACGTAAAAATGGCAAAGACTTTATTGCTAAATTTGAAAAAGAAGAAAAAGAACGAACTGGTATTAAAACATTAAAAGTAGGATATAATAGGGTGTTTGGTTATTATATTGAAGTATCAAAAGGAATGACCAACCTAGTAAAAGAAGAATATGGCTATGAAAGAAAACAAACACTAAGTAATTGCGAACGATATATAAGTCCTGTTTTAAAAGAAAAAGAAGCTCTTATTTTAAATGCTGAAGAAAGAATAATAGATTTAGAATATGAATTATTTAATAAAATAAAAGATGAAGTAAAACTATATATTCCTGCTTTACAAGAAACAGCAAAAATAATCAGTGAAATTGATGTTTTACAATCTCTGGCTAAAGTATCTGAAGAAAATAATTATGTAAGACCTACACTCGTTCAAGACAAAATGATTGATATTAAAGACAACCGACATGCTGTAGTAGAAAAAGTAATTGATGGTGAATATGTTAGTAATGATATTGTAATGGATCAAAACACTGATATTTTACTAATAACAGGTCCAAACATGGCTGGTAAAAGTACCTTTATGAGACAATTAGCCATAACTGTTATCATGGCTCAAATTGGTTCATTTGTCCCAGCTAGTAGTGCAACTATGATGGTTTTTGATGCCATTTATACAAGAATTGGAGCTAGTGATGATTTAGTAAGTGGAGAATCAACTTTTATGGTTGAAATGAATGAAGCAAACAATGCTATATCCAAAGCAACAAGTAATTCTCTAGTTTTATTTGATGAATTAGGACGTGGTACTGCCACATTTGATGGCATGTCTTTAGCTCAAGCTATTATTGAATACATCCATGATAATATTGGATGTAAAATGATGTTTTCCACCCATTACCACGAATTAACCGATTTAGAAAACAACTTAGACAGAATAAAAAATGTTCATGTCTCTGCATATGAAGAAAATGGTAATATTACCTTTCTGCACAAAATAAAAGAAGGTAGTGTAGATAAAAGTTATGGTATCCATGTAGCTAAATTAGCTAATCTACCAGATAAATTAATAAATAGAGCTGATCAAATATTAAAAGCCTATGAGGGCTTAGAAAAACATAAAGATATAAAAGTACAGGAAATGTTGCCATTAGATGATTTAACATCATCGAAAGTAGAAGAAGAGTTAAAAAACCTAGATTTAGCTAATATGACTCCAATCGATGCTTTAAACACTCTATATAGATTAAAAGATAATGTGTAAAGAAGTATGTATACTACATATTTCTTTTCTTTTTTTACTTGTCTATTAAAATAAAATATGGTATCTTTATTAAAGATAGGTAGTGATTAAATGAAGAAAAAAGGATTTACTTTAATAGAGTTACTAGCTGTATTAGTAGTTCTTGCTATACTAGCTTTAATTACTATACCAATAACTATAAAAATGATAAAAAATGCAAAAGAAAATTCTTATAAGAGAAGTATTGCTACATATGGAAGAGCTACAGAAAATTATTTAGGTAGATATCTAACTGAACATGATGTTGATTATAAGACTATTAAATTAAGTGATATAGAAGATGAAATAGAATATAGTGGCAATGATGTAACTTGTAATAGTCTGTCATTTCAAGATAATGGGAATGTGGTTTTAAGAGGCTGTTATGTAAATAATTCTAAGGTATATAAGTATATTGACAGAAATGTAGTAGAGGATAAATATGAAGTAGGTGATTTAATAACCGTTAATGGTATTGACTTTTATGTAATAGCAGAAAGTGGAGCAGACAAGAATTATGTAACGGCTATTACGAG
The DNA here is from genome assembly GCA_902795725.1 of uncultured Erysipelotrichaceae bacterium. Lineage (GTDB taxonomy): Bacteria > Bacillota_I > Bacilli_A > RF39 > UBA660 > RUG12438. Next base: position 9,547 of record CADBLY010000010.1, on the reverse strand, counting down.
AAGCCCTTTAAGTAATGATGATTTGCGTCAGTATGGGGCTGCAGGATGGGCAAATGGTATGGGACAAGTGACCTTTCGCGGATTTGGTTACAATAGTTCTTTAGTTCGTACAGTTGTAGATAATTGGAAAGATGCTCAATTTGAAACAGGAGAATTGCAAGAAGTTGATACCTATGAAGCTAGATTAATCACAAAAGAAGAATTAGAAAAATTAGGCTATGAAAGGGAAGGAACTGGAGAATACGATATTAATTATCTTTTGACTGATAAGGTTCCAAAATATATATATGATTTATCTGATATGTATAGTATAAACTCTTCAGCATGTATTTGGACAATAAATACAAGAGAAACTTCATCAGGACATGGAGAGATTTACTGTATTAAAGTTGATGGTAGTGTGATTGGCGCAGATATGTTTTATTATGGTGGTGGTATTATTAGACCTGTAGTTAATATAAAAAAAGATAAAATAGATAGTTAAGGAGGATATATGGATAAAGAATTAATAGCTAATATAAAATCATTAGGACTTGATATGATTAACGAAGCAGGTAGTGGACATCCTGGTATTGTTTTATCATCCGCACCTATTATATATAGTCTATATGCAAATCATTTAAATATTAAACCTAATACTAATTGGTTTAATCGAGATAGGTTTATTATGTCTGCAGGGCATGGATCCGCCTTACTATACTCTACTTTATTTATGAGTGGTTTTAATTTTACTATTGATGATTTAAAATCGTTTCGAAAACTAAACTCTAAGACTCCTGGTCACCCTGAAATATCTATCCCAGGCGTAGAATGTTCAACAGGACCTTTAGGTCAAGGAATAGCTACATCAATAGGTATAGCTTTAGGTGAAAAGATACTTAATAGTAGATATCCCTTTATAAATTTTAAAACCTATGTCTTAGTTAGTGATGGAGATTTAATGGAAGGTGTAAGCTATGAAGCTTGTTCTTTAGCTGGTTCATTAAATTTAAATAACTTAATTATTCTATATGATTCTAATAATATGACCTTAGATGGACCAACCGATAATACCTTTAAAGAAAATGTTAGAGAACGCTTTAAAACAATGGGATTCAATACTTATTTAGTTAAAGATGGAAATGACTTAAAAGAACTAAATGAAGAGATAAATAAAGCTAAAAAAAGTGATAAACCTGTCCTTATAGAAATTAAAACCAAATTAGGATATGGTTCACTTCTTGAAAATACTAATAAAGTTCATGGCAAACCTTTAACTGATGATGATTTAAAACAGTTGAAAAACAAACTAGGAATAAATCATACACCATTCTATGTTAATGAAATAGCTAGAAATGAAATGATCAAAAAAATTAATGATAGGGTAAGTACTATATATAATAAATCAATAGAAGATTATAAAACATATGTTAATAATGAATTAAATGGTGATGAAAGTAAAATAAGTTTTCTATTTAATAAATACAATTATAATATAAATAACTTTAATTTCAGTTTACCAAAAGAAACTGAATCACTTAGAGTAACTAATCAAAAAATAATGGAAGCAATATCAAATTATATGCCAATATTTATTGGTGGTAGTGCTGATCTAAACAGTTCTACTAAAGCATATTTAGCGAATAAATTTGATATAACTAGTACTAATTATAGTGGTTCAAATATTTGGTTTGGTATAAGAGAACATGCCATGGGATCAATCTTGAATGGTTTAGCCTTATTAAATTTTCGACCATTTGGATCTACTTTTTTAAGTTTTGCTGATTATCAAAAGCCGGCTATAAGAATGAGTTCTCTTATGAGTCTTCCAGTAATATATATTTATACCCATGATTCCATAGTTATTGGACAAGATGGACCAACACATCAGCCGGTAGAACAATTATCAATGCTCCGTAGTACTCCAAATCTAGATGTGTATAGACCAAGTGATGCTAAAGAATTAGTAGGATCATACCAAAGTATAATGGCTAACTATAAACCATCCGCACTTATCCTATCAAAAACAGATGTTATACAAAAAAACACTACTGATATTAATAATACAACCAAAGGAGCTTATATTTTAAAAGATAGTCCTAATATAGATGGTATTATTATTGCAACCGGAACAGAAGTAGATACAGTATTAAAAATAAGTGAAGAAATACCTAACTTAAGAATAATAAGTATGCCAAGTAAAGAAGTATTTAAAAGACAATCAATAGATTATCAACACGCAATACTCCCACAAGATAAAAAGAAAATAGTAGTAGAAGCGAGCAGTAGTTATGGATGGTATGATATAGCTGACTATGTCATAGGAGTAGATAATTACGGCGTATCCGCTCCATCAAATGATGTATTAAAATACATGAAATTTGATTATGATAGTATAAAAGAAAAGATAATAGAAATACTAAATAGATAATAATGTAATTGCTATATTATCTTTTTTTTGATATAATTTAAACGTTAAGAGGTGACTTATGAAATTACAAAATTTAAAAGGAACGACAGACTTTTTGCCTAATGAACAAATAGTACGTAATAATATAACTGATGTTTTAAGAAAATATTTTGAAAGATATGGCTATTTACCAGTAGAAACACCTATTCTAAATAAATTTGATTTACTTGCTTATAAGTATAATGAAGATGCTGAAATACTAAAAGAAGTATACCATTTATCCGATCAAGCAGAAAGAGAATTAGGTTTACGTTATGACTTAACTATACCTTTTTGTAAAGTAATAGGTATTAATAAAGACCTATCAATGCCTTTTAGAAGATATGAAATTGGTAGAGTATTTAGAAATGGGCCAGTAAAAGCTGGACGTGCTAGAGAATTCTATCAATGTGATGTTGACGTTGTTGGTATTAAAGGTAGATTTATAGAAGCAGAACAATTATTAATGGTTAAAAATGTCTTTGAAAAGTTAGGTATCGATATAGAAATTAAATGGAATAATAGAAAATTAATGCAAGGTTTACTTATGGAACTAGATATTGAAGAATCCTTAATTGATAAAGTTATTTCACTTATTGATAGAATTGAAAAAACTACCTATAATGAATTAGTAAGAGAATTTGAAAAAATAGGTATTAATAAAGATAAAGTAGATGATATCTTTACTTTATTTGATAAATCATTAAATGAATATGTTAATCTTTATGAAAATACAACAAACAGTATTTTAAAAGAAGGAATACTAGAATGTGTAGAATTGAATAATTATTTATTATCATTAAATGTAAAATGCGCTGTATTCTATCCTAAATTAGCTAGAGGACTAGGAATATATACAGGAACCATTTACGAATTTTTTGATAAAGATAAAAAAATAACTTCTTCCCTAGGTGGTGGCGGTAGATACGATAAGATAATTACCGATTTTATGAATAATGGTGAAGAATATCCAGCTGTTGGATTAAGCTTTGGATTAGAACCTATTTATACTATTTTAAAAGATAATAAAAGCAATAATAATATAATAGATGTTCTAATAATACCAATGGATACCAAAATAGAATCATTAAAATTAGCTGACATACTAAGAGGAAATAATATCAATACTCTTATAGAAATGAATGATCGTAAAATGAAAAAAAGTTTTGCCTATGCTGATAAAAATAGTATAAAATATGTCATTGTAGTAGGGACTGAAGAATTAGAAAATAATATGTATTCCCTAAAAAATATGGAAACAGGTGAACAACAAATGTTATCCATTGATGATATTATATCTATAATAAAAAAATAATACTTTTTCTAAGAAGTATTGAAAGAGATAGAACGGTTAAACACCTTTACACTCCCCATAGTGTAAAGTTTTTGTTAAGTGAAGATTTTTTTTAAAATACATGATATAATGGATATGGTGAGAAAATTGAAAAGAATAAGTTATGTTATTTTATTAATAATTATAAGTTTAATCGTTGTTCACGTTCAAGCCATGACAAAAATAGAAACTAATATTGAAAGTAATTACGGTATTTTATACGATGTAACAGATGATATGGTATTATTTGATAAAGGAAGTAATGAACGTATCAAGATAGCTAGTATGACAAAAATTATGACAGCTATTGTCGCGCTCGAACATATTAATAATTTAGATGATACTGTTGTCATTACACAAGATGATTATAAAAATGTTTTTAAAGAGAATCTAACTGTATTAGGTTTTGAAATAGGCAAGACAGTATCTTATCGTGATTTGTTATATGGACTTCTATTTAGATCCGGAGCAGATTGTGCATATGCCTTAGCTGATAATGTTGCAGGTTCTGAAGAAAATTTTGTTCAAATGATGAATGATAAGGCTAAAGAGTTAAATCTTAAAAATACAAAATTTACTAATAGTGTAGGATATGATGAAGATAATTATTCTAGTGTTTATGATACTGTATTATTTTTTAAATATGCTTTAGAAAATGATACTTTTAAGAAAATTATTAGTAATAAAAGCTATACAACTAGTGATAATAAGTTTACTTTACAAAATGTAGTTGATGAACAAATTGATAAAGTAGGAGTAGAATCTAATTATAATGAATATATATTAGGTGGTAAAACAGGTTATACTAAAGAAGCAAAAAATTGTTTAGCTTCATATGCTGTTTTTAAAGATACAACCTATATTGTAGTTGTAGCTAATGCATCAACATATAATCCTATAAAAGATACAGTTAATTTATACACAGCCGCTTTTGATAATTATTCAAGGAAAAAAGTTTTTAATCAGGATGATTATTTAATTAGTTTGTCTTATAAACAAGATGAAGTGAAAGTATATGCTGAAGATGAAGTTGATGTTTTGTTGCCTAATGAAGCTAATTTACAAGATGTATCCATAGAATATAAAGGTCGTAATATAACTAGTAATTTAAAATTAGATGAGAAGTTAGGAAGCGTCAATGTTAATTATGATGGTGAAACTCTAAAAAAAATAGATATTAAGTTTAATAGTAAAATTAAGAATTCCTTACACTATGGTATTGTAAAACCTAGTTCTAAAAGTAATAGTTGTGGGAAAATATTTGTAGTTGCAATCACTTCGTTTGGTGGAATAATAGTACTTTTTATAATGATGATATTTATATCGATGTGTGTGGATGTTAAGAAAAAAAGAAGAAAATGGAAATTTTGAGGTGAATTATGAATTGGGGATTAAAAACCTTTATAATATGTATGGTAGTATTATTTATTCTTTTTCTATTAATAATTTATAATATGATAAAACTAGGAGCAATTTAATATGGATATAGCGCAAAATTTTGAAAAAATTTTAAATAATTGTTTTATTGAAATGAAAAACCATAAAATGAAGTATATGGTTAGTATAGAAAAACAAAATGAACTTGTATCTAATAAATTTAAAGAATTCAATTTTAAACAAAAAGATTTATCTATTATTGCTAATTTTATTTATACCAAGATAAATAAGTATGATTACTTAAATATCCAATATTTATATAATTATTTGCTAGATTATTATAACACTAAAGAATATCAAGAACTGTTGGATATGGTAGGACAATTAAAGTTAGAAAAACAAAGTTCAATATTGGATAAATTAATTGATATAACTTATTGTAAAGAAGGATATATAAAAACAATAGAAGCTATAAAATCATTAATAGATAGTGGCTCATATAAAAAGTTTTCTAGAATAGATTTGAATGATACACAAGATTCTAATAAAACCAACTATCGAACTTTAATATCCCAAAATATAGAACCAACTGAAATCCAAGAAATAATAATTTTTAAATTAAGAAAAATGAATGTTAAATATAATTATAAAACATATATTGAAGATTATGTTAATGTCATGACTGAAAATCGTCAATCCTATTTATTATCCGAAGTAATAAAGAATACCTTATTTAAGTATTCGAAAGAGAAGTGTTTAATCGCATTAAACAATTATTTAGGTAATAAAAGAATAACTGATAAATCATTATCTAATAAAGATAATAAACAACTAAGAAAATTAAACAAGTATTTAAATCCTTTATATGTGTTAACTATTATAAAAAAACATCTTATAAAACAAGGTGTTGATATAACTGATATGACCAATAATGATATTATGCTGCAATATATTGATAATTTTTGTAATAAGGTTGAAAAAAAAGAAAACAATATTGCTTTAAAGTAATATTGTTTCATTGACTAGATTAATATAACATGTTAAAATGAAATCGAGGTAAGATAGTATGAATGAAGAATGGAAAAATTTTAAAAAGGGTAAATGGTGTGAAGAAATAAACGTAAGTGATTTTATCAAAAATAATTATCAATCTTATGACGGTGATGAATCCTTTTTATGTGATCCAACGGAAAAAACAAAGAAAGTTCTAGAAGTATTTGAAAACACATGTAAAGAAGAAGTAAAAAAACATGTTCTAGATATTGATGTTGATCATCCTGCTTCCATCACTGCTTTTAATCCGGGATATATATGTGAAGAAGATGATATAATAGTAGGTCTTCAAACAGATGCCTTAGGGAAAAGAATGATTGTTCCTAAAGGTGGGAAAAGAATGGTTTTTCAAGAATTAGATACCTATGGCTATAAAATGAATCCTGAATTAGAAAAATATATAAAACTTCTATTAAAAACCCATAATGACGGTGTCTTTGATGCTTATACAAAAGAAATAAGAGTCGCACGTCATGTTGGATTATTAACAGGACTTCCAGATGCCTATGGTAGGGGAAGAATTATTGGTGATTACCGCCGAATTGCTCTATATGGTATTGACTATCTCATGGAACAAAAAAAGCAAGACTTTGATAATATGGTTATCAAACAGATGGATGATGAAACTATTCGTTTGAGAGAAGAAATATCAATGCAATATCGTGCTTTAGATGAAATAAAAAAAATGGCCTTAAGTTATGGTTTTGATATATCTGTACCAGCTAAAACAGCTAAAGAAGCTGTTCAATGGACCTACTTTGGATATTTAGCAGCTATTAAAGAAAACAATGGTGCTGCTATGTCTTTAGGTAGAGTTGATGCTTTCTTTGACATCTATTTTGAAAGAGATTTAAAAAATGGTTTAATAACAGAAGAAGAAGCTCAAGAAATAATAGATCAATTTGTTATTAAATTACGTGCAGTTCGTCACTTAAGAACACCTGAATATGATGAATTATTTTCAGGAGATCCTACATGGGTTACTTGTTCATTAGGCGGACTAACGAGTGATTTAAAAAGTATGGTTACTAAAACATCTTATCGTATTGTGCATACCTTAGAGAATTTGAATAGTGCTCCTGAACCAAATATGACTGTTTTATGGGCTGAAAAGCTTCCAAACAATTGGAAAAAATACTGTGCTAAAGTTAGTATAAAAACCGATTCCATCCAATATGAAAATGATGATGTTATGCGTCCGAGTATGACAGATGATTATGCTATAGCATGCTGTGTATCATCCATGCGAGTAGGCAAAGATATGCAATTTTTTGGAGCTCGTTGCAATTTAGCAAAAGCTTTACTTTATTCAATAAACGGTGGTATAGATGAAATAAAAAGAGATTTAGTTATTAAAGGCTTTGATAAAAACACTGATGAAATATTAGATTATGAAAGTGTTAAAGAAAACTATTTTAAAATGTTAAGCGAAATCGCACGTATTTACAGTGATGCAATGAATATTATTCACTATATGCACGACAAATATGCTTATGAAGCTGGACAAATGGCACTACATGATACCTATGTAAATAGATTAATGGCTTATGGAGTAGCTGGACTATCAGTAGCTGCTGATTCATTATCTGCTATTAAATATGCAAAAGTAAAACCTATCCGAGATGAAGAAGGTATAACCATCGATTTTGAAATAGAAGGTGATTATCCTAAATATGGAAATGATGATGACCGAGTAGATAGTATTGCAAAAGAAATACTAAACAAGATTTATACTGAATTATCTAGTCATAAGTGCTACCGAAATGCCAAAGTAACAATGTCAGTGTTAACAATTACATCAAATGTTGTATATGGTTCAAAGACAGGAGCGACTCCAGACGGTAGAAAATCTCATGTTCCATTCGCACCAGGTGCCAATCCAATGCATGGAAGAGATAAAAGTGGTGCAATAGCCTCTTTAAATTCTGTAGCAAAACTTGATTGGGCAAATTGTTGCCGTGATGGCATCTCAAACACTTTCTCTATTGTGCCAGGGGTATTAGGTAAAACGATTGAAGAACAAATTGATAATTTAGTTGATTTAATGAATGGATACTTTAAAAAAGGCGCACATCATTTAAATGTCAATGTTTTAAATCGTGAAATGTTAATCGATGCAATGGATAATCCTGATAAATATCCATTATTAACCATTAGAGTATCAGGCTATGCTGTACGCTTTAATCGTTTAACCCGTAAACAACAAGAAGAAGTAATATCAAGAACTTTTCATGAGGCTATATGAAAGGTTCAGTAAATACAACCTTATCATCTGGATTTGTTGATGGACCGGGAATTAGAACAGTAGTATTCTTTAATGGTTGCAAATTAAGATGCAAATATTGCCATAATCCTGAAATGTGGAAAATAAAAGAATTAAACTATACACCTGATGAACTAGTTGAAAAAATAATGCGTAATCAAGAATACTTTGGAAATAGAGGCGGCGTAACCTTCTCAGGTGGAGAACCTTTAATCCAAGATAAATTTCTAATTGAAGTGTGTAAAAAATTAAAAGATAATAACATTGATATCGCTTTAGACACAGCTGGTGTAGGTAATGGTAATTATGAAGAAATCTTAAAATATATTGATCTAGTTTTGCTAGACATAAAAGATATTACTGAACACGGATTTCAAGAATTAACAGGTTATCCAATAGATGAATCATTGAAGTTTATCAATGCGTGTAATAAATTAAATGAAAAAATATGGATAAGACAAGTTATCATACCTGATAGAAACGATAATGAAGAATATCTAAATTCATTGAGTTTATTCTTAAAAAAAATAAACAATATTGAAAGAATAGATTTTTTACCATATCATAATATGGCTATATCAAAATATGAAAAAATAGGTATTAATTATCCATATAAAAATAAATTAGCTATGGATAAATTAAAGTGTGAAGAATTATATAAAAAGTTTATAGATATATATCAAAAATAACTATAATTAATATTTTTTTCTAGGTGTTGACAAATGTTGACACTTTTTAAATAAAATCTAAAAAATAATATTGCATTCTTTTCTTTCTCGTTATACAATATAGTTGATGGTAATAAAATATAAATAAATATTATTATTTATTTATATTAAAAAAGGAGAGATTTTATGAAGAAAAAAGGGTTTACGTTAATAGAATTACTAGCTGTATTAGTAGTACTAGCTATACTAGCATTAATTACTATACCACTAGTAATAGGCATAATAAAAAATGCGAAAGAGAAATCATATGAAAGAAGTATCGAAGCATATGGAAGGGCTGTTGAAAATGCAGTGGGAGTATATTTATTAAACAACCCAAATGAACAACCAACAACGATACCAATTTCAAGTTTAAGTATAAATAC
>CADBLY010000009.1 GCA_902795725.1 uncultured Erysipelotrichaceae bacterium | reverse complement strand
ATCTAAGAAGCAGAACCCCCTGAGGTCTGCTTCCAAAAAGAATAAAAAGGGGTTGGCTAGTGTGATACTAGCGACCAATTCGCCTAATTCCGAATTGGTGATTTATATACTAATCTAAAAGGGGTATTTTGTCAATAAAAATAGTGAAAAAAAATTACTTTTTTTATTTGTTAGAATAATCATTTATAATATTTAGGAATTACTATAAAAATAATTTATAACAAATAGGTTTTCTGTTTGAAAAAGGATCATTTTATGGTATAATATGCGAAGAAGGAAGTGGTGGTATGGCAGAGTTAAAAGATGTTAAAGGGATTGGACCTAAATCACTATCTTTATTAAATAAAATAGGTATTAATAGTGTTTATGATTTAGTTACTCATTATCCTTTTCGTTATGAAGTATTAAAGCGTGATGAACTTGGTAAGGTTGAGGACGGAGAAAAGATTATAATCGATGGGAAAATTGAAAGTATTCCTATTTTAATGCGTTTTAAAGCAGGACTTAATAAAATGAATTTTCGTCTTGTTACTGCTTCTGGAGTTGTAGGGGTTTCTATATTTAATAGAGCTTTTTTAAAGAGTAAATTATTAGTTGGTACTGATGTTATTGTTATTGGAAAACTTGATAAGAAGAAAAATGTTATTACTGCTAATGATATAAAGATGGGGACACTTAGTAATAAAGAAAAAATAGAACCAGTTTATCATTGTACTAGTGGATTAACTAATAAGAATATGTCTACATATATAAATATGGCATTATTAATGTATGGTAGAGATATTTTAGATTATATTCCTTCTTATATTCAAGAAAAATATAATTTTGTTAATAAAAAGACTGCTTTAAATATTATTCATAATCCTAGTACTCCTGAAAAATTAAAAGAGGTTACTATTAGATTGAAATATGAAGAATTATTTCAATTTATGTTTAAAATTAATTATTTGAAAATACAAAATAAAAAGAAGAAGAATGGTTTAGTTAGAGTTATTGATCGTGATAAATTAAAAGAATTTATGGACAAAATACCTTTTAAATTAACTAATGATCAACAATTAGCAATAGAAGACATTTTAAAAGATTTAGAATCTTCTTCTAGAATGAATAGATTATTACAGGGAGATGTTGGTTCTGGTAAAACAGTAGTTGCCTTTGTTGCGATGTATGCTAATTATTTATGTGGATATCAAAGTGCTTTAATGGCTCCAACTGAGATTTTAGCAACACAACATTATAATAACTTAATTAAGTTTTTTAAAGATAAAAAGATTAAAGTTGCTTTACTTACGGGATCTACTTCTAAGAAGGAAAAAAATGAAATATATAAAGGATTAGAAGATGGGTCAATTCATATGGTAATTGGAACTCATGCATTAATTCAAGATGAAGTTAATTATAATAATTTAGGGCTTGTTATTACTGATGAACAACATCGTTTTGGAGTTCATCAAAGAGCTAACTTGCAAAATAAAGGTATTAAACCTGATGTATTATATATGAGTGCGACTCCAATTCCTAGAACTTATGCATTAACAATATTTGGAGATATGGATGTTTCTACTATAAAAGAAAGACCTAAAGGACGTCAAAAGATAGATACATATGTTAAAAGAACTAATGAAATAAAAGATGTTTTACAAATGATGTATGAAGAGTTACAGAATAATCATCAAGTATATGTAATTGCTCCTTTAATAGAAGAGAGTGAAAATAGTGATTTAACAACAGTTAATGAGTTAAGAGATCAGATGAAATTAGCTTTTAAAGATAAGTACAAAATAGATATTGTTCATGGAAAAATGGCTAATGGGGCTAAAGATATTATTATGGAACAATTCAAGGATAATAAAGTACAAATTCTTATTTCCACAACAGTAGTTGAAGTTGGTGTTGATGTTCCTAATGCTACTACGATGGTAATATTTGATGCTGATAGATTTGGGTTATCTACTCTTCATCAATTACGTGGAAGAGTTGGTAGAGGTACTAGTAAAAGTCAATGTATTTTGATTAGTGATAGTGATACAGAAAGATTAAAAATCATGGAAAGAGAAGATGACGGCTTTGTTATTTCAGAAGAGGATTTCAAATTACGTGGACATGGGGATTTATTTGGTACTAAACAAAGTGGTGATATGACCTTTAAAATTGCTAATATAAGAAGTGATTATAAAATTTTGCTTCAGGCAAAGAAAGATTCTAAAGAATATTTACTTAATGAAGAATATGATAATGATGATTTAAAGAAAGAGTTAATATCATCAATTACAAATGGTTAAAATTTTAACCATTTTTTTATTTAAAAAATTTATAAAGTCAATTGACTTTTTTTAAAATATACCTTATGATTAAGATGCGTGGTGTATATCACGCCGATATCTCTAACGGTTTAATGTTAGAGTATATTCAACCGAACCCCCTGAAGACCTAGTCGTGAGACTAGGTCACTTTATTTTACAGGGATTTGCAAAGATTTGGACTTTTTCTAGATACCAAGCGAGATACCAAAAATTCGAAAATATTTGATAATTTTAACTGTTTATTTTAGTTTGTATGCGTTTATGTAATTTTGACAAAAATATAAAAATATGATACTATGTATATAGATGAGGGAAACTTCATAAAATAAAAAGGAACACTTAATTTTCAGAGGTTGAGTGTTACCCAAAAATTTTTGGTTTGCACCTATCTCAATGTTGAGTTAGGTGCTTCTT
>CADBLY010000008.1 GCA_902795725.1 uncultured Erysipelotrichaceae bacterium | reverse complement strand
TGGTCAACATGGGCAATAATTGCAATATTTTTCTTCTTCATCCAAATTCACTTCCCTTTGCACTCCAAACATTATAGCACAAAAGATAAAAAATGCAAAAACAATATTATTTTATGTCTAATTTTTCCAACCTTTTATTTTGCGAAATATTATTTTCAATCATATTTGCATTTAAAACTTCTAAATTACTTAAAACAACTAAATGTAAAATATCAGTATAATCTCTAATATTTCCTTTAATATCTCTATTATTATTTCTCCATTCTTTAGCTTTCATACCAAATAAAGCCACATTTATTACATCTGCTTCGTCTGCATATACGAATTTTTTCTGTTTTTCAGTTAACTTTGGTACTATATTTTCTTTAATACTATCTGTATGTATTCTATAATTAGTTTTTGACAGAATTCGTCTTACAGACCATTCTATATCCTTTTGATAATTTTCATTATATTTTAATCTTTCAAACTCCTTAATCAAATATAATTTAAAAGCTGGATCTATCCAAGATGCAAATTCTAAAACACTATCCGGATGAGCAACAGTCCCACCATCATATTTTCCCCTTTTACTAACAAAACCAATTGCATTTGTTAAACTTATCCATTTAGAAGGACTCATTGTAAAAGCCTGTATTGCTGATTCAATTTTAAACTCGCGAGATTTAGCTAGTTTAAAATTATCATTAAACAATTCTTACCACAAAGAATAAAAATCAAAAGAACTTTTATTACTCATCCATTTTATAATAACATCTCCTGGATTATTTGAATTCTTGTATCGAGCCAAATCAGTTAATGAGATATAATCAGTATCATTTATTCTCATAATTCTTACTAAATTATCTTTAATATTTAATTCAGTTTTTATTAATTTACTATACATTTTTAATCATTCCTTTCTATATTTATCAATAATTATTATATTTAAATACATAATAAACAATTTTATAATTGCTCCTTCGAAATGATTAATATCCTATCAAACAATATAAAAAATATTTGTCGAATATTGTCGCAAAAATTTAATATTTCTATTCCAAAATATTAAGTATATCTATATCCTCATTTTTACCATATAAAACTAACTTTTCTTTATTATCAACTGTAGCAAGTAAAACACTATCCAAAGATTTACCTTTAACTTTTAACTGTTTTAATAACCATTCATCGTCTTTACCAATTCTTTTTAAATTATTAATCATAATCTTTCCATCAATAATTATATTTGCAACTAGTCCTTCCTTAGCAACTTTTAAATTCATATCATCAGGATTTAATGGTCGATACTGTGATTTTGGTAGAATACTTAAATCGCCATTAACTTCCAATACAGCAAACTCTATTTGACTAACATCAAAATATCCCTTTGTACGACATTGTTCTAACATATCATTAATATCTATCTTATTCTTCCTTAGATTATTTTTAAGTATCTTTCCATTTTGAATAATAATTGTAGGTACTCCCATAAAAAATCTTCTTAATGTCATACTCTTTAACGTAATTATAGATACTAAATAAGCAATAAAACCAAATAGTAATACAGCTAAAGCTCCATTAATAATCTTCGATTCTAAATTAAGAGTAACTTCTGCAGCAAAATTACCAATAGATATACCAATTACATAATCAAAAATACTTAGTTCTGATACTTGTTTCTTACCTAACATCTTACTAGCAACAAACAAAACAATTAATGATGTAATAGCTCTTATAAATACATCAAGTAACTCCATATAATCCATAATATTCACCATTATTATTATGAATATAATTATTTATTTAATACAAAAAAAAGAAACAATTAAGCTTCTTTCTTATTTAAACCATATTTACGGTTAAATTTTTCAATACGTCCAGCTTTAGAAGTAGTTACACCCTCTTTACCATTTTTAAAGAATGGATGACATTCGTTGCACACTTCTAAGTGTAATTCTTCTTTGTTAGACATTACTGTAAATTTATTCCCACAAGCACAAGTTACTTTTGTCTCTTGATACTCAGGATGAATTCCTTTTTTCATACTCTTGTCTCCTTCCGCCATGACTTAAAATAAGTCATAGAAATTCAATTCCTAAATATTTTAACAAAAATTAACTAAAAATACAACCCCTATTTTTTCAATATATTTATAAGTTCTTTTTCTATATATTTATAATCTTTATCACTAAGTTTTTTCCTATTCTTAATTCTACTAATATCAATTACTCCTACATTATATTCTTTAGCTAAATCATCCAATCTTTTATTAGCATAATCTAAAAATTTATCATCAAAACCAAAGTAATTATAAATATATACTTTTTCTTTACTATAATATTTTACTAAGCTAAGTACCTTATCTAAATCCATCAATATATCATCTATATAAACATACATATTATCATTAACTAAATCATAAAATAATAAATCATTCATTCCTATAGATAAAACAATAATATCAGCTTTAATTAACATATTAGCAAACTTATATTTTTTATTCTTATATGTTATCTCTTTATTACTTTCTATATCATCAATTAAATCAACAGTACGATAGTTTTTTTTATTATATCTAACTTCTCTTTCTAATTTTTTACCATAATCAATATTATTATTTATTGAGACATAATCACCTATTGATACATAATAAACTTTATTATCTTTTGTGACATAATAAATAAAGAATACTATTAAACAAATAATTAACAATATAAATATTTTTTTCATTTTCATCACCAAAAAAGTAGCTAAGCTACTTAATTATATTTCTTCTAACTCTATTTTAGCACCCACATCACTAAGTTTTTGTGTAATATTTTCATATCCACGTAAAACATGCTCAATATCAGTAATAATTGTCTCTCCTTCTGCAGCTAATCCCGCAAGAACTAAACAAGCTCCAGCTCTTAAATCAGTTGCCTTAACCTTACATCCTACTAACTTTGTAGGTCCTTTAATAGTAATATGCTTATCATCAACTTTTTCGATATTCGCACCCATACTATTTAAATATTCAATATTCATAAACCTATTTTCATAGATAGTTTCTTCAACTGTTGACTCACCATTACAATATGTAAGAAGTGTAGTTAAAGGTTGTTGTAAATCCGTAGGAAAACCTGGGAAAACTAAAGTTTTAATATCAGCAGGTTTCATATTATCTGTCTTAGATATGACAATGTAATCATCATATACCTTTAAATCACAATCCATCTCTTTTAATTTAAATAATAAAGATTCAATATGTTCAGGAATAACATTTTCTATTTTTAAATTATCTCCTACTAAAGCACCAGAAATAACATAAGTACCAGCTTCAATTCTATCAGGTATTACTTCCGAAAAACAGCTTCCCAAGTAATCTACACCTTTAATTCTAATTTCACTTGTTCCAGCACCCGTAATATTCGCACCCATATTATTTAAGAATGTTGCAACATTAACTATTTCTGGTTCCTTAGCTGCATTTTCTATTATTGTTTCGCCTTTAGCTCTAGTAGCTGCAAGCATTATATTAATAGTTGCACCTACACTTGCAACATCTAAATAAATATGTGTACCAATAAGTTCATCAGCTTCAAGCAAATATCTATTACCATCATTAGTAATTTTAGCTCCTAGTGCTTCAAAACCTTTTAAATGAAGATTAATAGGTCTCGCTCCAATCGAACATCCACCCGGAAAATAAATATCAACCTTTTTATATTTACCTAACAATGCACCCATAAAATAATACGATGCACGTAATTTAGATGAAAACTCTTCTGATATTGGTTTGTTTTTTAAATTACTTAAAGATAATTGAATTAATTCCTTATTTCTTTTAACATCTCCACCTAAATATTTAATAGTATCACTTAATACATCAACATCTGATATATTGGGAATATTATCAATAGCTACTACCTCATCAGAAAGTAATGACGCAGGAATAAGCGCAACAGCACTATTTTTCGCACCACTAACTTTTATAGTGCCTGATAATTTATTACCACCATTTATTTTAAATTGTTTCATATTTATCCTCCAAACTACTATATTTATATGTATTATTATAAAATTGGTGTTTATGCCCTATTATTACTACCTAATAAAGCTATTTTAGTAGAGATACACTCTTTCATCGCTTTTTCTCCAAACTTAATAACTTTTCTTGGATCATATGCTTGATTAACATTTATCTCACTTCTTAATGCACTATTCCAAGCCATTTGTAACTCCGTATTAAAATTAATTTTACATATTCCACATGATATACCCATCTTTAACTGTTCATCATAGATTCCACTACCGCCATGTAATACAAGTGGTAAATTAGTTTTATCACTTAGTTCTTTCATTCTCTCAAAATTTAATTTAGGTTCTCCCTTATATGGGCCATGGACACTACCTAAAGCTGGAGCAAGAAAATCAATCTCTGTTTCATTAACAAGTCTAATACATTCATCTACTTCAGCATATAAAATACCACTATTATTGTCATCTTCTTGTCCACCAACATGACCTATCTCTGCTTCAACACTCACCCCATGTTCTTTAGCATAATCAACAACATCCTTAGTAATTCTAATATTTTCATCAATTTCAAATCTTGAAGCATCAATCATAACTGATTTAAAGCCTACATCAATAGCTTCTTTACAAGCATCAAAACTACTTCCATGATCTAAGTGCAACGAAACAGGAACCGTAATATTTAAATATTCCATTAAATCATTAGTCATATCATATATGGTTTTAAATCCACCCATATATTTACAAGCTCCTTCACTAACACCTAATATGACTGGACTATTATTTTTTTGACATTCCTCTAATATAAATCTTGTCCACTCTAAGTTATTAATATTAAATTGTGGAACTGCATATTTATTATTTTTAGCTTTAATAAGCATTTCTTTCATACTTACAACCATAAAACACCTTCTTCGTAACAACATTATAGCACATTCCCTTATTCTAATAAACCTTATATAAATATTTTATCTTATCTTTACATCAAATTATGTCAAATAAAAAGCTACAAATAATGTAACCTATTTCTTCAATGATAATTTTTTATCATCTTTATCTTTAATTTTATCCGTACAACAATACACTCCAATTATAGTCCCAGTAGTAACGCTAAACATAAATACAAACACTATACCTGTAAAAGAATAAAAAATACTACCAGCTTTTAAATTTTGTTGATCAACAATCATTTTTGTATCACTTAAATCATGATTATATTGTGTATATACAAGTTCATAAATATCATCCTTATTTGAACAATATTCTATATTTTTATAATGATTAGAATTAAGACAATCTAAAATATACTTCTGTCCCAATAACCACTGCTGATTTTTAATATTTTCTTTAATTTGTATAAGTTCTTGCTTCGTTAAATTATTCGTTAAATCATATACATCCCTACAATAGTTATCACCATCAACATAATAAGGTGTTTTTAAATCTACCTTCTCAGTTTGCAAATCTTTATCAGACACATACTTAATATCTTTTTTTATATTATCTTTTGTATAAGTGACTACACTAACCTTATGAGCTGATTCTTCTTTAGATAAAGGATTAAAACCAGCCGCGGCTGTAGCACCAAAAACAATTCCTTCAATAACAGTAAAAGCACCTACTGAAAAACCTATTAATTTTCTTTTCGTTGTCTTAAATTCTTTCCTACTCATTTTTCCATCCATAACAAAATCTCACCTGAAACTTATTATATCAAACCAAATACAGGATTGCAATAATAATTAAAGTTATCCCACCTAATAAAGTCGATAATTTACCAATTAATTTACTAATTTTACTACCTAATATTAATCCCATATATGTAAATATAAAACTAGTGATAGAAAATACTAAAGCAGAACCAATATAGTTACTACACAACCCTTCTAATCCTACCCCAACAGAAAAAGCATCAATTGAAACAGCAAAACCAAATATTATCATCTCCATTAATTTCATTTTTACTATTTTTTCTTCAGTCTTAAATGTCTCAATAATCATTTGAACACCTATAAAGAATAATACAATAAATACTATTAAATTACTGTTAATAGGAACATATCTTAGAATTTGCTTACCTAAAAAGAAACCAATTAAAGGCATAATAAAATGATATATTCCTACTATACTAGAAAGAATTTTAATATCTTTTTTAGATAAAGAAAGAGTTCCATAAGCTAAACTTAAACTAAAAGCATCCATACTTAAACTAATTGCAATAACTATAACTAAAAAGTTCATATAATCACCAATAAATTATATGAACATCAAAAATATTTATCAACCATTTCCTTAACAAACGTTGTATATTCTACTTTATCACTTTCATTAGCTTCCATCATACATAAAGGTGGGAATAATACACACCACCAATTATCTCCCTTTCCTTCACCTAATGTAACAACTAATGATTCATAATAGCCTTCTTTATACGTTACTCCTTTAAACTCCTTTTTAGGAAAGTAATTATATCCAAAATTAACATCATATTTTATATCATAATCATTACTTTTAAGCAATTGATTAATATCTTTATCAACTACACTAACATTATCATTAATAACCTTTCTAGCCCTATCCACCCCTTTAATATTCTTTAGTAATCCATACATATCATCTTCGACTTTTTCCTTAACCTTCATCTTCATCTTTTGATCATAATCGCTATTACTATTAGCTATCACTCTTACTCTAATTGCATCATCTGGTATTGTCATAGCAGAAAACTTATTACCAACAAAAATACATATAATAAATATAATTATAAAAATAGGAATATATTTCATATCATCACCTACTATATAATGAAATATATTCCTAAATTTTATTCACTTAACCTAAATTATTAGCTATATCTACAAATATATCAATTGATAATTGTTCAGCTCTAACTGACAAATCATAACCATAATTAGTAACAATATTACTAATTATATCTAAATTATAATTTTTTAAATTATTCCTTAAATTCTTTCTTTTATATTTAAAACTATCTCTAACTAATCTAAAAAATAACTCTTCATCATTAACTTTTAATCTATTATCTTTTTTCTTCATTTCTATTACAATACTATCAACATTAGGTACTGGAATAAATATATTACGGCTAACATCCAATAACTTTTTAACATCATAATAATAGTTAATATAAACCGATAAAGAACTATAATCTCTTGTATTAGGTTTAGCGCCTATCCTATTACCTACTTCTTTTTGTACCATAACAATTATTTTATCAACATCAATTCTATCTTCAATAACCTTTAAGATTATTGGCGTAGTTATATAATAAGGTAAATTAGCAATAACATATAATTTATTATAATTATATTTCTTAATATCGTCCTTAACATTAGCTTTTAAAAAATCCTTAAATATTATTTCAACATTATCATCAATATTATCCTTTAAAATAGGTTCAACATCTTTATCTATCTCATAACATAGTACCCATTTAGCCTTTTTACACAAATAACTAGTTAAAGAACCTATACCAGGACCAATTTCAATAACTAAAGAATTATCTTCAATTAAAGCTTTATCAACTATATTATGAATAGTATTATAATCACTTATAAAATTTTGTCCAAATTTCTTCTTAATTTTAAAATTATTATTACTAATCTCTTCATTAATTTTTTTAGGTGAATAATCCATAAGTACCTCCTCTTGAAAAATATTTTGATACGTGCTACAATGCATGTAGCAAAAAATCTTGCATATAATAAAATAGAACATTTAATGGCTATTGAATGTCATCCAAAAAATAGGTTCGACACTCTAACGAGTGTCTTTTTTTATTGCTAATATCAATAAGGCAGATAATAACAAAAGGATAGCGACAAGCCTTAAAATTTCAAA
This sequence comes from uncultured Erysipelotrichaceae bacterium, assembly GCA_902795725.1. GTDB lineage: Bacteria > Bacillota_I > Bacilli_A > RF39 > UBA660 > RUG12438. The sequence continues at coordinate 3,097 of CADBLY010000008.1, read as the reverse complement.
ATGAAAGTTTTAATTTTCATCTATATCTACCTCCTTCCTTTTAAGGATTGGAGGATAACACTCACATTAAACATTCCATTAAATAATATACTATAGAACCTTTGTTCTTTTTTTATTACACAATTATATTATAATAAAAACCAAATAAAATCAACACTAAACAAAAACAAGGACACTACCATCCTTGTCTTAATACCTTAAATGTTGTATTGGTACTATTAACTGATCTAATACCAGCATCTGAGTTAGATGAGAAAGCTAAATCCATCCATACTTCTCCTCTACTCCATGCACTCCTCATTGAACCACCAGTATCAAGTACAATAGCTGTAAATTCATCCATTATACCATTATTTACCTTAATAATAGTTCCACAAGGGAAAGCACTCGTATCAGCAGATAGTATTCTCACACTACCATAAGCTGAATCATTATAATAATATCCATCTCTTAAATTAACCTTACCATTAGGTGTTTTACAAGCAACATAACCAGAACATCCCGCACAGTCCGCACCATAACCAGTTAATTTACCAGTATAAACATTATTATCTTCTGTAGCTGATACTTCTTCCACTTTTTCTTCTTTTTTCGTATCAGGAACAGCAACAACTTTAATTTCTTCCTTTTTCTCCTGAACCACTTCTTCTTTTGGTTCTTCTACCTCTGAAACCTCTATATAGTTATAAGATTTAACCATATTAACTAACATTTCATTGGTCCTATTTTCACGGTTCATAACTTTAATATTTTTCTCACCTTTAATATATAAAGATTTAGAAATTGTTTTAAAAACCGTAGTCATTACTAGTAGAAACACTAATGCCGAAGCTACTAATAATGATATTTTTTTCATATTCATATTCTACACCTCAATGTTTTTCTGAATCGATTAATATTTTACCATATCTATATATTTAAGTCAAATTGACTCTTGGCATTATTATTCGTAACATCTAAAACATAAGATATATCTACACCCTTAATTTCACTTATCTTTTTAGCAACATAATAAACATTTTTAGGTTCATTTCTCTTACCTCTAAAAGGTTCTGGACTAAGATAAGGACTATCTGTCTCTATAAGTATATTACTTAAATCTATATTTTCTACTATTTCTTGTATTCTTTTTCCATTTCTAAAAGTAACTACACCACCTATACCTATCTTATATCCTAACTTAATAATTTCTCTTGCCATTTCTAAACTAGAACTAAAACAATGTATGCATCCTTTAATATTATATTCTTTTAAAATATTATATGTATCCGCTATTGCATCACGACTATGAACAACTACAGGTTTATTATATTTAGAAGCTATATCTAATTGCCTTTTAAAAACATTAATTTGTTTCTCTTTAGCAAAACCTTCATAATGATAATCTAACCCTATCTCTCCAATCCCTACTATTTTTTTATTAGATAAATTATCTTCAATAAATTTATAATCATCTTCTGATACAGTATCCACACATTCAGGATGTATTCCTAAAGTACCATAAATGTTATCATACTTTTCTACTAATTCTAATACTTTTTCATTACTCTTTCTATCACATCCACTAGTAATCATAAACCCATCAAAATTAATAATATTATCTATATCTTCATATTCATCTAAATGACAATGTGTATCTATTAACATATTTATTTCCTCCAAACTAATTATAACAAAAAAATAGCTCCTTTACCAGAAACTATTTACACACTTTATAAACTATTAAAAAGCTATAGAAAAACATTAAATAAGCTAAATCTATAATCTTAAAACTAACAACAAAACTACCTATTAAAACAATTGTCATAAAACTAACTACATAGTTTACTAATTGTTTAGTAATCTTGTCTTGTTCTGTCATTTTTCCTCCTTGTCTAAATTAAGAATAACATAACATTAACAAGATTACCATACCAAATTATCATTTTTTATCGACAAAATACTTTCTTTTACACATATTTAACACTAGTAACTACTATTTCTTTCTTTAAAGTTATCATCTTCATCATCAACAACTAAGTATTTAATAAATATTCCTTGACCAAACCCTTCCCCTTTTTTAACTAACCAGTCTTTATCTCCTTCATTTTGTAATCTAAACCACATATGACCTTCATTATCAGTATTATTATAATAATCCTTATCAATAACTCCCACTTGGTTGCACAACCTAACATTATATTTAAACCCCATATTACTCCAATCAAGAAGTAATAAAGCTTCTCCATCTTCCATATTTACCTTAATACCAGTAGGTATTTTCTTAATCTCTCCAGGTTTTAATACGAAGTCAAAAAGAGCATAAAAATCATATCCAGCAGCATACCTAGTCTCTCTTTTAGGTAAACTATACTCTTCATATAATTTCCTATCATTACAAATATCTTTACTAAATTGTTCAAAACTTATCTTCTCAAATCTTCTCATACATATATTATCTCATATAAATTACTATTGTTCAAGATATTTAGTAAAAAATAATGACATCATTTTAATAATATCTAAATCATTTCTAGTAAGTTCTCTATCCAAAGAAATAATCATAATCGAACCAATAATCTCACTATTAACTAAAATAGGTGTGATAGCATAGCTACAAACTTCTTCCTTATCAATAATGACTATCTTTTCATTATTAAAAATATTACTTCTTCTATCCTTAATTAATTCATATAAATCCTTACTAATAAACTTATTAATAAGTTCACATTTATTTTTCCCACTACAAGATATAACTTTCTCTAAATCTGTAATTAAAACGGTCTCATCAACAATATAATTAATAGAACTTACAATATCATCAGATAACAAAGATATATTATCAATATTAGAAAACTTCTTAAGAATAATATTATCCTTATCTAAATATATCTCTAAATTCTCTCCATCCTTAATATGCATATTGTTTCTTATTTCCTTAGGAATAACAATTCTTCCTAAACTATCTAACTTACGCACTATTCCTGTAGCTTTCATTTAATCACCTAAAATTAGTGTGCAAAAAAAGAAGCAAATTATGCTTCTAAATTAATTATTTTTAGCTAAATTTATATTATTAATTAAGCTTTGTAATAGCTGATTTATAGACATTGATTAC
>CADBLY010000007.1 GCA_902795725.1 uncultured Erysipelotrichaceae bacterium | reverse complement strand
TTTATTTTGTGTTTGACTATCTTTTTAATATAGGTTATAATATTTTTAAGAATAGAGGGATAAAATGAATAATATAGGTAAAATATGTGGGATTGATGCTAATAATGTTTTTGTTAAATTAGACGTTAATATTTTAGATTTTGATAATATAATTAATTTATTTGTTTACGTTGCGGATAAGGATAGGACAATAGTTGGGGAGATTATTGATGCTAAGGAAGATATTTTAACGGTTTCGCTTTTAGGTGAGATGTTTGATAAAAATTTTGTTTTTGGTGTGGCAAGAAAACCTTCTTTTAAGGCTTCTATATCTTTTGTTCCTAATGATGAAGTTAAATATATCATAGGTATGAGTGACTATAATGAAAAAGATTATCTATATATTGGAGAAAATCCTATATATACGGATATTTCACTTGGGGTAAATATTAATAGTTTTTTTAGTAATCATTTTGCTATTTTTGGTAATACTGGAAGTGGTAAATCATGTGGTGTAGCTAGATTATTACAGAATTTGTTTAATAAGCAAGGTGTGTGTGCATATCGTTCTAATATCATCATTTTTGATGCTTATGGAGAATATCATAATGCGTTTTTGAATCTGCACCAATTACATAAAGAACTTAATTTTAAAGCTTATACTACAGATATAAAGAGTAAAGATAACATTTTAAAGATTCCTTTATGGTTGTTGAGTGTAGATGATATTGCTTTGCTTTTAGAAGCTGATAAGAGTAATCAGTTGCCTATAATTGAAAAAGCTTTAAAGTTAGTAACTGTTTTTGGTAGAGATGAACAATTAGTTATTAAACATAAAAATGATATAATCGCTAGAGCTTTATTGGATATATTAGCAAGTGGTAAAAATCCTTCTCAGATTAGAGACCAAATTTTTTCGGTATTAACGCATTATCATACAAAAGATATTAGTTTGGATGCTCCTGTTCATCAACCGGGATATACTAGACCTTTAAAACAATGCTTATTGATTGATGCATCTGGTAAAATTAGGGATATGGAATTATTAACTAATTTTATTGAATCTTTTACCCAAGACAATTTAGAGTTATTTTTACCAGATGGTTCTTTTAAATATGGTTTAAAGGAATTATATGAAGCAATGGATTTTGCGCTTATTTCTGAGGGAATATTAAAAAGTGAAAAGGTATATAATGATTATAATGTTTTAAAAATTCGTTTACAGTCTTTAATGTCTGGTAATTATGCAACTTATTTTGATGTTTCACAGGATTTTGATTTACCTACTTATATTAAATGGTTGTTAACAGCTGATAATGGTGGTAAAAGTCAGATTGTTAATTTTAATATAAATTATGTAGATGATAGATTTGCTAAAAGTGTTACAAAAATCTTTTCTAGATTAATTTTTGAATTTTCAAAAAATTTAAATCAACGTGGTTCTATTCCATTTAATATTATTTTGGAAGAAGCACATAGATATGTACAAAATGATAATGATATTAATGTAATTGGTTACAATATATTTGATCGTATTACAAAAGAAGGAAGAAAGTATGGAGTAATGTTAGGCTTAATTACACAAAGACCTTCAGAGTTATCTGTTACGGCTGTGTCACAGTGTAATAACTTCTTATCGTTTAAGCTTCAGCACCCACATGATGTTGATTATATTAAACAGATGGTACCTAATGTTACTACAGAAGTTGTAAAGCAAATTAAAACATTACAGCCAGGAACGTGTGTGGCATTTGGTTTGGGGTTTAAAATACCTGTTCAAATTAAATTAAAGATGCCTGATCCTGAACCTTCTAGTAGTTCAGTAGACATAAGTAATACTTGGTTTATTGATAGAAAAACTGTTTAGGCAGTTTTTTTTCTTATGCTTCTTGATTCGATTTTTATCGACAAAGGTATTTTTTATAATGAATATGGTGATGGTATGAAATATTATTTATTTGTAATAAAGAAAGAATATTTTAAAAAGAATGATTTTTATTTATATAGTATGCTTGAAAATTTAAAATTAATGGATAAGGATAACTATAATTATGGCATTGGAATATATCATAGTTTGTGTTACTTCTTTAATGATAATTTGCTTACAAATTATATTGATCAAAAATATCATATTAAAAAAATTAATGATATTTATTATTTAAAAGATGGTAAAACAAGTTTTAAAATAAATAAAAGTTATTGTTGGATTAAGACGCAACGAAGTTTAAGACAAGTTTTATGTTTATTTTATGTTTATCATAAGAATATTTTTGTGTGTAATTTTGATACTCAACAGTATTTTTGGTTACAAGATAAAATTAATGAAAAGTATGTAATGGAAAAGGTATAAATTATTATACTTTTTTTCTATAGGAATTGTTTTTGATATTTTAAAAAAAGCCCTTTAAAAAAAACTGTAATGATGATATAATAGTTATACTGGATAGGTAGGTGTATGATGGAATTAGGAGAAATACTAAATATTTATACTGGTTTTCAAAACCAAATAGATGAATTATGGGGGTCTCTTTGACGTTGACAATAAGATAATAAAGATAGATGAACTTAATAAAAAAATGGTTATGCCAAATTTTTGGGATGATAAGAAAAATAGTGAATTAGTATTGAGTGAATTAAATAGTTTAAAAGATATAGTTAATAAAATTATATCTTTAAAGAATAATATTAATGATTCTATTGATATGATAAATATTTTAAAGATGGAAAATGATGATAATATTAAGAATGAATTGGTTGATAGTATTGATGAAATATCTAAATCTTTATCAGAATTAACAATTGAACTACTATTAAATAAAGAGTATGATAAGTGTGATTGTATTGTAGATATTCATCCTGGTGCGGGTGGATTAGAAAGTTGTGATTGGGCTTTAATGCTTTATCGTATGTATACTAGATGGTGTGAGAAAAAAGGTTATAAGATAGAAGAATTAGATTATCAAGCAGGAGAAGAAGCGGGAATTAAAAGTGTTTCTATAATGATACATGGCTTAAATGCTTATGGATATTTAAAAAATGAGAAAGGAGTTCATAGGCTTATTAGAATTAGTCCGTTTGATTCTAATAAAAGAAGACATACATCTTTTGCTTCTGTTGATATTACACCAATATATGATAATCCTGAGTTTGAAATAAATGAAGGTGATTTACGTATTGATATTTATAGGGCAAGTGGTCATGGTGGTCAGGGTGTGAATACAACTGATAGTGCCGTACGTATAACACATATACCTTCTAATACGGTTGTTACTTGTCAAAATGAACGTAGTCAAATAAGGAATAAAGAAATAGCTTATGAAGTTTTAAAAAATAAATTATATCAATTAGAAATTGAGAAAAGAGAAAAAGCTTTAGCAAGTATTAAAGGGGAGAATAAGGATATTAATTTTGGATCTCAGATAAGAACTTATACAATGCATCCTTATTCATTGGTGAAGGATCATCGTACTAATTATGAGACTAGTCAAGTTAATAAAGTTTTAGATGGTGATTTAGATAATATTATTTATGAAAGTTTGAAAAGAGGTGTGTGATGTTTAGGAAAAAAAGAGTTAAAAGTGTTAATATTGGTACTTTATATAAAGAAAATAGATTAATTAGATATACGGAGTTTTTATTAGGTGTATTTATGATGGCAATTGCTTATAATATCTTTATGAAAGCTACAAATGCAATGTATGGTGTAGGTGGTATTGCTATTGTTTTAAATAAAATATCTAGTATTCCTAATTATATTACAATATTTATAATTGACATCGGTTTGCTTTTATTTAGTTTTATGTTATTGGGTAAAAGAATAACTGTACATTCCATTTTGGGTTCATTATTATATCCTATATTTATAAGATTAACAGAATGGATGGTTGCTTATGTTGATTTATCACAGATTGAAACGATTGTAGTTGTTGTTTCTGGAGCAATTGTTACAGGTATTGGTTTAGGGCTTGTTTTTAGAGCTGCTTTTACAACTGGTGGAACTGATATATTAAATCAAATTGTTAGTAAATATGGTAAGATGTCAATTGGTAAAGCAATGATTATTACTGATGGATTAATTGTTGTTTCATGTAGTTTATTTTATGGGTTTGATATTTTAATATATTCTATTATTACTTTGTATTTAATTAGTATGATATCGGACAAAGTAATAATTGGTATATCGCAATCAAAAGCATTTTATATCATTACAGATAACGAAACAGATATTAAAAAGTTTTTAATGCAAAATTTAAGCCATGGTGTGACTGTTTTAAATGGTAGGGGAGGATATACTGGTGATAATCAAAAGGTAATTATGTGTATTATTCCAACGCGTGAATACTATTTGGTTAAAGAAGGTATTAAAGATATTGATCCCAATGCATTTTTCTTAGTTACTGATGCTTATGAAGTGTCTGGTGGAGCGTAGGAGGTAATTATGGATTTAATTAGATTAAGAAATGTAAACAAAACATATAAAAATGGTGTGACAGCTATATATGATATGGATTTAAATATAAAAAAAGGTGAGTTTGTCTTTATTATTGGTGAGACAGGATGCGGTAAAAGTACTTTAATAAAGATGTTATATAGAGAAGAAAAACCTAATAGGGGTAAAATTTTAGTTGGTGGTATTGATGTTGCTAAATTGAGAAATAGAAAAGTATATAAACTGAGAAGAAAAATAGGTGTAGTTTTTCAAGATTATCAATTACTTCCTAAACTTACAGCATATGAGAATATTGCTTTTGCTTTAGAAGTGTTTGGACTTCCTAAAGATGAAATACATAAGAAGGTTGTTAAGGTTTTAGAGTTAGTTGGTTTGACTAATAAAGCGAAACATTATCCTAATCAATTAAGTGGTGGAGAACAACAGAGAGTGGCTATTGCCAGAGCTATTGTTAATGGTCCTAAACTTTTAATTTGTGATGAACCAACAGGTAATTTGGATCCTAAAAAAAGTATGGAAATTATGAAGGTGTTGGATGCTATTAATAAATTAGGAACTACAATACTTATGGTTACTCATGATATTACAATTGTAAATAAATTGAAGAAAAGAACTATATTATTAGAATCAGGACGTATTTTAAAAGATTATCAGGAAGGAGAATATACAAGATGAAGGTTGTAAGAGTATTATTTAGAAGCTTAAGAGATTCAATTAAGAGTGTTTTTAGAAATTTTTCTTTATCTTTAGCGTCTATATCTTGTATTACAATAACTTTAGTAGTTGTTGCTATTTCAATAATTCTTTCTTATAATGTAAATAATTTTACTAAATTGGTAGAAAAGGATGTAACTATAGTTGCTTTTATCGACAATACAGTTGATAAGGATAAAATAAGCGATATTGAAAGTCAAATATTAACAATAGATAATATTGAGAAGAAAAATGTAAAGTTTATAGATAAGATGACAATTTCTGAAGAAATGATGGCTACATCTGATGTTTTTAAGGATATTATGCAAAGTTGGACTGAAGAGAATACTCCTGTTCAAAATACTTATCAAATTAAAGTTACAGATATTAATTTAATTAGCAAAACGGCTGACGAAATTAAAGATATTGAAGGTATTACTTCGGTTAAATATGGTGAAGGAATGGTTGAACAATTAGTTAGTGTTTTTGATTTAGTTAGAAAGGGTTGTATTGGAATTGTTATTGCTTTAATTGTTGTTACTGCTTTTCTAATAGGAAATACTATAAAAATAACTATTTTTTCAAGAAAGAAAGAAATAGAGATAATGCGTCTTGTTGGTGCATCTAATATAAATATTAAAATACCATTTATATTTGAAGGATTGTTCTTGGGTGCATTAGGATCAATTATTCCAATAATTATTAATATTTTTGGTTATAAAGAATTATACGATCATTTTGATGGAAAGATGTTCTCTCATCTTATTAAGTTAGTTAATCCAACTCCTTTTGTTTATTACATATCTTTATTATTACTTGCTCTTGGTATGCTAGTTGGTATGTTTGGAAGTTGGCGTGCGGTTAGAAAATATTTAAAAATATGATTAAGTCATATTTTTTTTCATACCATGAAGTATGAAAAAAGTTAAATATAAAAGAAAAATTAAAAAAGTAAATGTAATTATTCTTATTGTAGTTATGGTAATAATAATGGTTTTGTTGTTTTTTAAACTTATTAATAATAAGGTTGGACCTATATTTATGAGTGTAGCTGAGAGTGAATCGAAAAAGTTTGCTACTTTAATAATTAATGATGCAATTAATAAAAATGTTGATCGAAAGTTAACGGAAGAATTATTATTAACTACAAAGGATGATGATAATAATATTTCTTCAATTGAATTTAATACATCGGTTGTTAATCAAACATTAACAGTAATAACAAATAATGTATTATTAAATTTAAAACATATTGAAGATGGTGATATAGAGACACTTAAAATATCCGATGAAATTGTAGATACGTATAAAAAAGAAAATTTGGAACATGGTATAATATATCGTATTCCTATGGGAATTATCTTTAATAACAGTATTTTAAATAACATAGGGCCTAAAATCCCTGTTAAATTAAATTTTATTGGTGATATTGAAAGTAATATTAAAACTAAAACGAGAAATTATGGTATAAATAATGTTTTAATAGAAGTATATGTAACTTTGAAAGTTGATATAAAGGTGATTCTTCCTATGCAGTCTAGTTTAACGGAAGTAAAAAGTACTGTACCAATTGTTATAAAAAGTATTCAAGGAAGTGTGCCTAATTTTTATTCAAAGAATGGTAATGAATCTTTTTCTCTTCCTATTGAATAATTTCACTATACATTTTATTTACACAATTAGAGTGTAAAGTAGGTAAAAAATTAGGTTTTCTATTTTTTTTTTGATATAATATTCTTGAAAGGGTGACTGTATGAGAAAATATATAATTATTTTATTAATACTTTTACTTACAGGGTGCTCTGTCGTACGTATTGATACATCTAATATTGATACAATAGTTGATGTTATTTTATCTAAGGAAAATCGTTTATATAATACTGAAGGTATTGGATATCATTATTATATTCCAAGAGGTGTTACTCATATTGAGACGGATGAACAAACAGAGAAACTTTATTGCGATGGTGACTTTTATTATTTGTTTGTAGATACGGTTAGCTATTATTATAAAGTTAAACAAAAAAATGTAGATAGTTCTAATGCGTATTATTTTCGAGAAATTGATAATAATGGAAAAGGTTATTTGAAAATAACAAAGAATAATGAATTATATTATATTGATTTTTATTACAATTATGCAAAAATAGAAGCAGTAGTAACTAAAGATAAATTAAATCAAGCTGTACTTAATTCGTCATATATTTTATCGACTGTTAAGTATAATAAAAAAATAGTAAATCTGATGCTTGAAGATGATTACTTTACTAATAAAGCAGGTAAGTATAAGTTGTTTGAAAATGCTACTAAATCAAATAAATTTGAATTAAAAACGGAGGAGGAAACTAAATGAAATTATTTGACAAAGTAAAAAACATGTTCACTGAAGAAATTGAAGAAGAAGTTCAAGTTGAACAAGTTAAACCTAAAACAAGAAAAATGGAATCTAATTTAGAAACAATTGAACAGATTAAAGAAGTAAAAAAGAAAGAAGAAGAAAAAAAACCTATATTTTTTACTGATGATGATTTTAATGATATGGATACATATAAAAAGAAAGATAAGGTTGAAAGACCGGTAGAAAAGCCTGTAATTAGAGAAGAAGCTCATACTCTTCCATATCGTAATACTAAACCTTATGAAGAGGTTAAACCAGTAAAAAAATTTAAACCTACGCCGATTATTTCTCCGGTATATGGAATTTTAGATAAGAATTATCACAAGGAAGATATTGTTGATAAAGCAGATGATTATACAAGTGTGGATGGTTTAAGTGTGGATAGTATTAGAAATAAAGCTTATGGAACACTGGAAGATGAACTTGAAAATACCTTATTTGGTAATAATTCTATTTTATTCAATGATGAAGATAAGAAGAAAGAAGTTTTCAATGCTGTTGAAGATGAAACTGATAATGATTTATTGGATAATTTTGAAGAAAAGAAAGATGATGATATTGATCATACTTTAGAAGATTTAGAAAACATAACTATGGATATTGGCAAAGAGTTAGATTCTCTTTTAAGTAAAAAAACGGATAAAGAAGAAGATGAAGATGATTTGTTTGATTTGATTGATAATATGTATGAGGGAGATGAAGATGATGACAATTGATCTTTCTAGTTTTTTACCAGTAGTTTTGTATATTTGTCTAATTGTTTTAGTAATAGTATTTATAGTACTTGGCATAAGATTAATAAAGGTTTTAGATAAAGCTGATGAAGTATTAGATGAAGTTAATAAAAAAATGGAAAGTGTTAATGGAGTATTTAACATTATTGATAAAACATCTGGCTTTGCTAATAACATTAGCGATAGAATTATTGATGGGATAGCTAATTTAATAGGACTTATTTTTAAAAAAAAGAAAGGAAAAGATGAAGATGAGTAAAAATAGTGGGTTTAAAAAATTTGCTTTAGGAGCAATTATTGGAGCGGGGATTGGTATTTTATTTGCCCCTAAAAAAGGAAGCGAAACAAGAAAGGAATTAAAAGATAAACTTAATGATTTAGTTGTTAAGGTTAAGAGTTTGAATAAAGAAGATATAAAAATGGCTGTTGAAGGCAAGGTTAAAGATATTCAATCAGCCGTTAATGATTTAGATAGTGAAACGGTACTTAATTCGGCTAAGAAAAAGGCTAAAAAATTACAAGGTATGGTTGAAGAATTGGGCAATTTTATTGCAGATAAGAGCACACCAGCTATTGATAAAACTATTGATGCAATTAAAGTTAATACTGATAAAGTTGTTGATAGTGTTTTAAAAAAATTAGAAAATAAGTAGGTGATGCATGAAAAGGGTATTAAGCTTTATAAAAAAGCATAAAATTCTTTCTGTTGCTTTATTAATTATATTATTGCTTGTTATTATACCTATGATATTTATTATGATTAATTCTAAAGGTGGATCATATGGAAGTAGGTGCAACGATAGTAAAAAATATGAGATATCATCTAAAACTATTAAAAATGTTAAAAAAAGAATTAATGAAATATCTTTAGTTAACGATATTGATATCTATACAAAATTATGTACTATTAAAATAATTATTAATCTTAAAGATGATGTTGATGTTGAAGTCGTAAAACAAATGAGCAGTGATATTTTAACAAAGTTTTCTGATAAAGAATTAAAACATTATGATTTTGCTCTTTATGTTACAAGTGATAATGATAAAAGTGAAACTTATCCAATAAATGTAACTAAGCATAAAACAAAAGATAATTTTGCGTGGTAGGTGAATTATGAAGAAGAAAAATAAAATAATACTATTAATGATATCGTTATTAATAATATTATCTTTGTTTTTTTTATTCTTGTTTTTTAGAAAAGATGAAAATAGTTTGAATTTACAGGAAAGACAATGGATAGAAAATAATAAAAATAATGTTATTGATGTATCGGTAATGAGTAATATTCCTGGCTTAACTTATGAAGGTAAAGGATTAATCTTTGATTTTATAGATTATGTTTCTGATGAAACCGGATTAACTATTAATCCTGTTGTTTCTACTAAAACTAATAATCAAAATTATTCATATGGGTTAAATTTAAAGGATAAGGTTAGTAAATCTGATATTTTAATTTATACTGATAATTATGTTTTAATTAGTAGTGAGAAAAAGAGATTTAATGCATTGTCAGATATTAAAAATAAAAATATTGGTATATTACAGGATGATATAAAGTATTTTACAAATGTATTAGATCAATCTAATACAATAACAGCTTTTAATTCTTTAGATGAATTAAAAACTTCTAGTGAAATTGATAGCGTTGTTATGCTTAAAAGTCAATCGACTGAATATTTAATTTCTAATGATTATAATATTAATTATCAATTTGATAATAATAAGTATTATGTTTTAAGCTTAAATGGCGCTGCTGAATTGAATTCTATTTTAAGAAAAAATTTTAATAGATGGTCTATTAATTATCATAAATCTTACAATGAAAGTTTATTAAAAGATTATTATAATATTGCTAATATAGATACTGCTAGTCAGACTGATTTAAAAAGTAAACATTATACTTATGGTTTTGTAATTGATGGGGTATATGGCTTTTATAAATCTGGTAAGTTAAATGGTTATAATAAGATTATTATGAGAAACTTTAGTGAATTTGCTGGTGTTAAGATAAAATATAAAAATTATGATAACTATAGTTCATTAATTAATGATTTTAATAATAATAAGTTAGATGTAGTTTTTGGTAATACAAGTTTAAAATATACTAATAAATTTATTGAGACATCTAATAATATTAAAAGTAGATTGGTTATTGCATCAAGTATTGATAATAAAGTAAATATTAATAGTATTTATGATTTAAATGGAAAAACGGTTTATACGGTTAAGAATAGTAAAATTGAAAAATATTTGAAAGCTAATAACATAAAGGTTAAAACCTTTATAAATTTAGAAAGAGAAATTAAAAATGTTGATGATCATATTATTATTTTGGAGTTAGATAATTACGATTTTTATAAAACTAGATATTTAAAAAATTGTAAGATCGATTTTGTTTTAGATAATATTGAATATAATTATGTTGCTAAAGATAATCAATTATTTTCTAAATTATTTAATTTCTATATTAATTATGTTAATCTTGAAGAAATTATTAGCAATAATTATGATAGTGTAGGTTATAAGACAATTGATTATACTTTAATACTACTTATAATATTAATTGTTATTGTTATAATTATGATAATACGTATTATTAATAGATTAAAGAATACAATTAGAAGAATAATTGAAAGACGTAAAGATACTTTAACAAAAGAAGATAAAATAAAGTTTATTGATCAATTAACATCATTAAAAAATAGGGCATATCTTAATTCTAAAGTTGAAGAATGGGATGAATCAGATGTATATCCACAATGTGTTATAATTATTGATTTAAATAATGTTTCATATATAAATGATAATTATGGACGTGAAGAAGGAGATAAAACAATTAGACAAGCAGCTAATATATTGATTCAAAGTCAGTTACCTAATACGGAAATTATTAGAACTGATGGTAATGAATTTTTAATATATGCTGTAGGATATAAAGAAAAAGATATTTTTGCTTATTTAAGGAGTTTGTCAAAACTATTAAAAGGAATAGACCATGGTTTTGGTGCTTCTATAGGCTATAGTGTAATAACTGATGAAATAAAAACATTTGATGATGCTGTAAATGAAGCAACAATTGAGATGCGACAAAATAAGGAAGAACAAAATAAATAATACTACCTGTTAGGGTAGTATTTTATTTACTTTGGTTATAATTTGTAAGTTTTTTGATTGCTGTTTTCATTATTATCTTTCATAATTTGCATTATATTTTCTAAAATATTTTCTAATACGAGTCTTATTATTTCTTTCTTTCCAATATATTTTTTATTCTTATAATAAATGGGTTTATTGATAAAATCTTTTGAAAATAATAAATTTATTTCTTTTGGAAGTTTTATTTCTAATTGTTCTAATATATATCCATCATCATATGGTTTTATATTATAATTATTATAATTTATTTCTTCTTTTTTATTATTATTTTCTTTCAATAAAGTTTGTGTTGTATAATTATTTGTTGTTATTATACTTTCAGTTAATTCTTTATTAATTTGATTAATTAATGCAAGTATTTTTTCAGTTCCACAATATGTTTTGTTATTGTAACTGATATAGGTTCCAGGATATCCTAGGGAATCACATATATTTAAGCCTGTTGGTTTTTTTGTTTCAAATTCTAGTATTTTACATCCAGTGAAGTTACAGTCTAAAACTAAATTACATTCTCTGATATTTTGGTATTCTTCTAGTGAATTTTGAAATTGACTTAGTTGTACTATTGCGCCAGTATTTTTTAAATTGACGTATAAATCTTTTTTTACAAATATTTTTCCTTTTAGATTTACTCCTTCTAGATTGCATCCTTCTAGTTCTGCTATTATAATATTGTCTTTATTACATATACAGTGTCCTATATTAGTATTTCTTAAATCACTTCC
>CADBLY010000006.1 GCA_902795725.1 uncultured Erysipelotrichaceae bacterium | reverse complement strand
GATCTATCATTTACATCTAAACAACGATTAAAAGTTACTTCTTGAATATCTAGACTATTACCAAAATAAATATGATTATCAATAGCAGCACTAATTAAATTATTTGCAGAAGTTATCGCATGCATATCACCAGTAAAGTGAAGATTAATATCTTCCATAGGAACAACTTGGCTATATCCTCCACCAGTAGCTCCACCTTTCATTCCAAAAACAGGTCCCATAGATGGTTCTCTAAGAGCCAACATAGCTTTCTTACCCATTCTTTTTAAAGCATCAGCTAACCCGATACTAACTGTTGTTTTTCCTTCTCCAAATGGTGTAGGACTAATAGCAGTTACTAATACAAGTTTTCCTTTAGGATTCATATTAGAACATTTTATCTTAGCTTTATAATCACCATATAATATTAACTCGTCATCACTAATTCCAATACCTTTAGCTATATCTTTTATAGGCAGTTTTTTACTGTTTCTTGATATTTCTATATCTGTCATCAAATCACCTCGCTAATATTATATCATATTTACTATTTTTATTAATTATTAAATATTTTTATTTCAATTTTAAAAATTCACTAAATATTTTTAAAAATTCCAAATAAAAATACCCTCATTTCATCAAAACCTCCATTTGTAAAAAAAATTATTACTTGATATTATTAACCCCGTTAAGAAAAAAAGGAGGGATAATTATAAAAAAATTAAAATTTTTCTTAATAATAATTATATTAGTTTTCACAGCCTTTATACCTAAAGTAAAAGCAATTGAAACAGCCAATTTCTATGAGGCAGAATACATTGATGGAATCTATATGAATAGATATGATCCTAAAACGCGTACCACATATTATCAAAAAGCCAGATTCTTTAGAAGATATTATAAAAATATTTTCTCATACTGTGTTGATCCATTTGCCTTTTTTAACACAAATGTATTATATACAGAAATAGAAAAACCACCAATCTTATCAGTAGACCAAATGAAAAGAATAACTAAAATAGCTCATTTTGGTTATAATTATAAAGATCATACAGATGTAAAATGGTATGCAATAACACAACTAATGATTTGGAGAGTCAGTGAACCAAATGCCGATTTTTATTTTACTGATTCATTAAATGGTAATAGAATTAATGCTTATGAAGGTGAGATACAAGAAATTAATAATTTAATCTATGAATATGATAATTCTTTTAATATAGAAAAAGAATACAACTTAGTAGAAGATGAATCATTATCACTAACCGGAAACTTTAAATATATTCAAAATAATTATAATGAACTACAAATAACTGATACCTCTCTAACAAGCATACCTCTAAAAGAAAAAGAATATAACTTCAAATTTACAAAAAAAGATAATTACTACAATAGCCCTTATATATTCTTTACAGGGGAAAATACACAAACTCAACTACAGACAGGTGACTTTGAAAAAGAAACAGTTGAATTAAAAGTAAATGTTAAAAAGACATCACTTACTATTAAAAAAATAGATGAAGATACTAATACTACTACTCCTAGTGGTGAAGGAGAACTAAATAACTCTATTTTTCAATTATTAGATAATAATAAAAATCTAATTCAAGAGTTCACACCTAATACAATACATAAGATAGATAATTTAGGATTTAATACCTATTATATAAAAGAAATTAAACCAGGAGTTGGTTATACTTTAAATGAAAAAATATATCAAATAGATATTACTCCAAATAATCCAATAATAGAATTAGCAATTCCTAATAAAATAATTGAAAAGAAAATAATAATACAAAAAAAATACGGAGAAACTAATAATCTATTAAATGAAAGTAACATAACATTTAGAATATTTAATAGTAAACACGAACTAGTAAAAGAACTAACGACTAATGAAGAAGGTATAATAGAAACTATCTTACCATATGGAGAATATGAAATAGTTCAACTAAATACAACTGATGGATATCAAATAAACGATCCATTTCAAATTCTTGTCAATGATACAGAAGAAGAATATATTGAATTAAAAGACTATAGAATAAAAGTACCAGATACCTACACTAATAATAATATATTATTATTTCTAATAAAGATAATACTTTCGTTATGTTAAAAAAAATATATCTAGTACTTTTAATCACAATATTATTTCTCTTTCCATTATCAATAATAAAAGTTAATAATAAAGATATTCAATTCAATAATTTAATAATATCTAATAAGGAAAAGCCTATTGCCAAACTCATAATAAATAAAATTAAATTAAATGAATATCTTTATAATATTAATAGTAATGAGAATAATATTGCAAAACATGTAACTATATTAGAAAATTCAATATTTCCTAATAATTCTAATAGTATAGTCTTTATCGCCGCCCATTCTGGTACTGGTAAAATAGCTTATTTTAATAATTTAGATAAATTAGAAATAAATGATTCTATAAAGTTTATCTATAATAATAAAACATATACTTATATAGTTAAAGATATATTTGAAGAAAATAAAAATG
>CADBLY010000005.1 GCA_902795725.1 uncultured Erysipelotrichaceae bacterium | reverse complement strand
TTTTTTTTTTTTTTTTTTTGTTATATAATTATAGATTCCCCATTTCGAAAAAAATTCGGAATAAAATAGTTTACAATTAAGTATTATTGTAGTATTAGGAAACATAAGTCAGTCTCCATCGAAATTATTCCTAATCTATACCTTCATATATACATAATTAATTTACTTCTTGTAGTATGCGTGCTATAATTAAAATGAAAGGAGTGTGAAAGATATGAGACAATGTTTAAAAACATTATTAGTAGCTTTGATTTTATTATTTGGAGTTGGTTCTTTAACAGGATGTAATAAGAAAAATGATCCAACAGCTGGATTCAAAAACCCAAAAATCATTGAATATAAAACAGAAAAAGGAACTATTCAACTAACTTATGATGACGATGGAAGTTATGAAGTAACAGAGAATGATCCATATGTTATATTAAAAAATGCCGATAATAATTTCCGTATCGATATTGATTATTCAAATAATACTGTAAAACAACAAGAAACAGCAAAAGAAAATTTTGCTAAAGATACTAAAAACTATACAGTTATTAAAAATGTTGAATTAAATGGTTATGAAGGATATACAATGGTTTCTAAAAACTATACAACAGCCAATGTTTATTTATATTTAGATAAAGACAATGATATTATATCTAATATAAAAGTAAGCCCAGTAAAAACATCAGATGCAGAAAAAGAACTAAATAATGGTAAAAAAGCGGAAGATGTCCTATATAATCAAGAAAAAGTAATGCAAATATTAAAAACCGTTAAATATGTAAAATAATACTTTTTCTTATGAGCGTCAAATGACACTCGTTTTTTTAAAAAAGTGCGAAAAAGATCTGATATGAACCCCGTTTCTATGTCCAAGAAAAGGGTTCATATCAATAGTTAATGCTAGCTTTTTTTTTTATATTATAGTATACTTGAATTGGTGATATTATGAAGAGAATAAGTATATTTAGTGTAATAATAATTTTTGTAGATCAGATAATCAAATATCTTATTAGTCATAATATAAAACTAAATAGTCACATTTGTATTTTTAAAAAGATATTTTATATTGCTCATGTAAGGAATGATGGAGCAGCTTGGAGTATTATGAGTGGGGATAAATGGTTATTAATTCTTATCGCACTCATTGCCATAGTAATAATTTATAAAACATTTATTGAAAATAAAAAGATTGATAAAATGGATACTTTAATATATAGTTTATTACTTGGAGGAATTATTGGTAATTTAGTTGATAGAATTATTTATGGTTATGTTATTGATTATTTAGAGTTTATTATTTTTAAATATCGTTATCCTATCTTTAATTTAGCTGATATTTGTATTGTTATTGCAGTTATATTTATTATTATTAAAAGTATTCGGGAGGAAGTATGCAAGAGAAAAACAAAAGAATAGACAATTATGTTAGTGAAACATTAGACATAAGTCGCAGTAAAGCATCAAAAATGATTAAAGAAGGATATGTCTTAGTTAATGGTAAAGTTGTAAAAAACAGTTATATTGTTAAAGATAGTGATGATATTGAAATCAAGGAATATCAAGAAGAAAGCATGGATGTAAAACCAGAAGATATTCCTTTAGATATTATTTATGAAGATGCTGATGTTATAGTTGTTAACAAAGCAAATGGTATGGTTGTCCATCCAGCAGTAGGTAATAATCATGGTACACTTGTAAATGCTTTAATGTATCACTCGAATAGTTTAAGCAGTATAAATGGAGAATTTAGACCAGGGATAGTGCATAGGATAGATGCTTATACTACGGGATTATTAATGATAGCTAAAAACGATAAAGCTCATCAAATATTAGCTCAACAATTAGAGAAAAAAACAACTACAAGAAGGTATGTTGCCCTTGTTTGGGGAGTAATTTCTAACGATACAGGAACGATTGATGCTCCTATTGGAAGAGATAAATTAGACCGTAAAAAGATGTGTGTGATAGATTCTAATAGTAAACCAGCTGTAACTCATTTTAAAGTTTTAGAAAGATATAAAAATGCAACCTTAATTGAATTACAATTAGAAACAGGTCGTACTCATCAAATTAGAGTTCATATGAACTATATTGGTTATCCAATTGTTAATGATCCAGTGTATGGAAGAAGAAAATTAATAGATAATACTGGGCAGTGTCTGCACGCTAAAGTTTTAGGATTTGTTCATCCAACGACTAATAAATATATGGAATTTTCTTGTGAATTACCAGATTGTTTTATTAATATTTTAAATAGATTTAAAGGAAAGATGTAGAATGAATGAATTAATAAACACATTAAAAAAGAAAAACTATCAAATACCTTTTTCATTAATAGCTAGTTATAAAAAAATTAATATAACTGAAAAAGAATTATTATTAATTATAGTATTGATTAATGAACCATATAATCCTAAAGAAATAGCTAATATACTATCAATAAAACTAAAAGAAGTATTAGAACTAATTAATTCTTTAAGTGAAAAAGGCTTAGTTAAAATTGAATTAGAAAGAATTAACAATATAAGTGTAGAAGTTATTAATTTAGATTATTTATATGAAAAAATAGCTTTAGAAATAATCGGAAAAAATGATAAAGAAACAACTATATATGATAAATTTGAAAAAGAACTAGGTCGTACATTATCGCCAATGGAATATGAAATTGTAAATGGGTGGTTAAAAGAAAATAGTGAAGAAGTAATTTTATTAGCCTTAAAAGAAGCTGTTTATAACAACGTATCTAGTATGCGTTATATTGATAGAATAGTTAATGAATGGCATAAAAAAGGAATAAAGACAAAAGAGGATGTAGAAAATAGTCGTAGACAGTTTAAAAAAAATAAAACCAAAAATGTTGAATTATTTGATTATGATTGGTTAAATGATGAATCAAATAATTAATTATTTAGATCAACTATTTCCTAATCCTAAATGTGAATTAAATTACAATAAAGATTATGAACTTTTACTAGCTGTTATGATGAGCGCACAAACGACCGATAAACGAGTTAATGAAGTAACTAATATATTGTTTAATAAATATGATTTAGAAAGTCTTAGTCGAGCTAACATTAATGAAATTATAAGTATTATAAAACCAATAGGTACATATACTAAAAAAGCCAATAATATTATTGAAATAAGTAAAAGATTATTAAATGATTATCAGGGTGTTGTACCTAATAATCGTAACTATCTAGAAAGTTTGCCTGGAGTAGGGAGAAAAACAGCTAACGTAGTATTAGCTAATTTATACAATATAGATTGCATAGCTGTTGATACCCATGTAACAAGAGTATCCAAAAGATTAGGAATAGCTAATGATAATGATGATGTACTAACCATTGAAACAAAACTTAATGATTATTTTCCAAAAGAAAGATTAGCCAAGCTACATCATCAATTAGTACTATTTGGAAGATACTATTGTAAAGCCAAGAAACCAGAATGTAAGAATTGTAAATTAAAAAATATATGTCATAAAATACAAGAATAATAAAAGGTTGCCATTACTTATGGCAACCTTTTATTCAACATTTATTTGATTTTTAATTGATTGTAAGTTTTCTTCTATCATAGTAACATAATCAGTACTATTTCTTTGATCATCAGTTAAATTACTAATGGTATTAAGAGTAAAGCTTTCAACTCCTAATCCTTCTACACGTTCTCTATCATTGTTATTTGTAATAAAGATATATTTAAGATAACCACTATTAATTAAATTCTTTGCTTCTGCTAAATTATTATTATAATTAGTATTATCTTGATCAATAGATATAACATCTAATCCATAATTCTTAAGAAATAAAAACATATCATCACTAACAACTATTGTCTTATTAGAACTACTAGATAATTCTTCACGATATTTTGATTCTAAATCAGTTAAAGTAATTTTTAATTCATTATAATTATTATTAATTTCATTAGTTAATACAGGATTATTTTTAATATATTCATTTAAACCTTTTTTAATATTATTAGCTAAGCCAAGTAGTTTTGCAGGATCTAACCATAATTCTTCCACACTATAATCATATTTTATATCATTAGTTACATCAATAATCATTAATTTTTTATTATTCTTTCTCATATCTTTAACGTATTCTTTTTCATTGGTTAAACCATTAAAGATATATAAATCATTATCACTATATTCATTAATTAGAGTTTTAGTTATCTTATAATTATTTATATCTACACCATTAGGATAAATACTTTTAATAGTACTATGATTACCATATAATTCATTAGTTACATATTCAATAGGATAACTTGTTGTATAAACAGTAATTCCTTCCATACTCTTATTATTCATACATCCTGTTAATAATATTACAACTACAATTATTAAATATTTAATTCTTTTCATTTTTTCCTCCTACTGGGTCATATCCTGATTTACCAAAAGGATGACACCTTATTATTCTTTTAATAGCTAATTTTAAACCTTTAATACTACCATATTTATCTATGGCTTCTATAGCATAATTCGAACACGTAGGTACAAACTTGCAAGAATAGTGCCACGGACCTGGTATTATTTGATAAATCTTTATTAGCTTAATCAAAATATGTTTCATATATTAATTATATAATAAAATAAAAAATAAGTAAAACTATTATTCACTTATTTTTATATTATTGACATGTGTATTGACAGTTATTAATAGTATTGAC
>CADBLY010000004.1 GCA_902795725.1 uncultured Erysipelotrichaceae bacterium | reverse complement strand
TTTTTTATCATCCACATACACATCCTTAAAGGTAATTCTATTCTGTTACCTTCTATTTAATTTTACTAAAAAAACGCAATAGTTTTTTATAATTATTGCATTTCTTTTACACGTTTTCTAATCAAAATTGTAATAAAGGGTTCCTGCGTTTAAGGTTATACCTTTATATTCAGCTAATTCTTGAATAGTAACTAATTGATATCCTTTTTCAATTAATTCTGGAACAATGACTTCAACTGCATCTGCGGTTGTTGGATAAATGGAATGCATAAGAATAATTTTACCATTATAATCATTCACACTTCTTATTTCATTTAGAATGGCATCCTTATTTTTACTTTTCCAATCTAATGTATCAACATTCCAATTTATTAATGGATATGGTATGGTTTTTTTTACTATGTCATTAGCATTGCCATATGGCGGTCTAACAACAGTTGGTTTATGTCCTAATACGTCTATAAACACTTGTTCACTTTGAGCGATATCTGCTTTTATTTCTTCTTCACTTAGTTTGTTTAAATTAGCATGTCTAAAGGTATGTGATTCTATTTCATTTCCTTTTTCTTCTTCTAATTTAACAAGATCGGAATGAATAGTCATTAAACTACCTAGTTCAAAGAATGTTGCTCTAGCTTCATATTTAGATAGTGTATCAAGAATTCGTGGTGTAGAAATAGGATTAGGTCCATCATCAAAGGTTAGAGCAACTACTGGTTTTGTTTTATCTATTTTACGATTCATGTTTGTTTCTTGATCTACTTTATCTTTAGTTAAGTAGGATGAATATAAATACGCATATGAATCATTATAAGCTATCTTACTCCATCCATCATCACTTATAGCAATTTGACTGACTTTGGTTCCTTTTTTTAATGTATCTATACTATTACTAGTTATATCAGCAAATTCTTTTAATTCGACATTACTTAAAACATATAATTTATCTTTACTGTCTTTAAATTTATCTTCATCAATGTATTTTTCTACTAATGAATCATTATCTATATAACCAACTTTTTCATGATATTTGATTAGTGACCATTGATCATTGTTTTTCAACACTTCGACTTTTTTACCACCATTTATAGTATATAAAAGATGACTGGCTTTATCATCTTTTTCATATACATTTGCAAGTTCCCTTATAAACATTGTTTTATTTGCTTTTTTATATTCTGATAAGTGTAGATCTCTTTTTATGGTCTTTTTTGTTGTTATTTTGCTTATATCCAGTTTTATATAATCACTTATATCTTTATAAGGTATATCGATTGTTATGATATCTTCACATACTTCATTACGATTAAAATATATTTTTAAATTTTTGTTTGTTAGGGCATATTTATAACTTCCAATATTTTTATTGTTGCAACCTTTATTTTTTATTTTTTTATCGATATATTCAACAATTATATCTTGGTAATCCCCACTAAAGATATCTTTATTAGTTAATCTTTTATTGGTTTTTAAACTATAATGATATGTATCAATATCTTCGGATACTATTTTATTATTTTTTTCTAATGTTTTTACAAATACAATACTAATGGTATTATCAGGCCCTAAATATGATTCATAATAAACATATGAATAATTTTGTTTAAATTGATTTTTATATTTATTAATAACTTTATTGATATCAGAATCAATATCCTTACTTCCTATTAAAGGGTATTCAATAGTATATTTACTTCCGGATATTTCCTGACTTTTTCCTATTTCATGAGCACTATTGCCGTTTTCAAAATATAATTGATTATTAAATTTAAATATGCATAGTAAGATGAGAGTGGCAATAGATATAATGATAACAACGGATAATGATATCTTAAATCTTAAATGCATAAATCACACTTCCTTGCCCTATATTGTAGCACTTATCCCCTATTTAGTAAAGAAAAAAAGTCAGTTCACATACTAACTTTCATCTTCTTCGGTTAATCTAACAATATATATAGGTCTTTTTTTTGTTTCTAAATATGTTTTTGATAAGTATGAACCCATCACACCCATAACAAATAATTGAATACCACCTACTAGAAAAATTGCACACATCATGGAAGGCCATCCTGATACAGGGTCACCATAAAGAAGTGTTTTTAAGACGATAATTATTATCATAATAAAGGATATTAAACAGAAGAATAAACCTATAAAAGCTGATACTACAAGTGGAAATGTACTGTAGCCTACTATTCCTTCAATAGCATATTTAAATAGTTTCCAAAAATTCCATTTGCTTTTACCAGCTACCCTTTCAATATTTTCATATTCTAACCATTTTGTTTTAAAACCAACAAAGCTAAATATCCCCTTGGAGTAACGATTATATTCTTTCATTGATAATATTGCATCTGCCATTCTGCGATTTATAAGGCGAAAGTCTCTAGCACCATCAACCATTTCTACTTTAGATAATTTGTTAATTATTTTATAAAACATACGGGCAAAGAAACTACGAATTTTAGGTTCTCCTTTTCTAGTTACTCTTCTGGTTCCTACACAGTCATAGCCCTTTTTTAGATAATTATACATAACAGGTATAAGAGCTGGGGGATCTTGCAAATCAGCATCCATAAATGTAATATAATCTCCTGTTACAGCTTCTAAACCTGCTATCATGGCTGCTTCTTTACCAAAGTTTCGGGAAAAAGATATGTAACGAATATTTTTATCTTCTTTTCTTAGTGTTTGTATTACTTCTAGTGTTTTATCTTTTGAACCATCATCAATAAAAATTATTTCATAGTTTAATTCCATCTTAGATAAATTATTGATTAATTCTTTATAAAATAAAGGAATTGCTTCTTCTTCATTATAGCACGATACTATTATAGATATTTTTTTCATTTTACCACCATAACAACTATAACAAATGTAAAGAGTTTTGTAAAGTATTAATAATATTTTTAAATATACTTTTCTTTTTTTGATTAGTTTTATATAATTAAGTTGGTGATTTATTATGAAAAAAGATATAGATGTTTCAGTTTTAAAAGATAATGATTTAGATAATACGGCATCATTTATTGATTTAATGAGTCGTAGTCAAAGACGCAATAGAGAAATTGAAAAGAAACAAAAGCAAGAAGAATTAAAAAATATTTTATTTAAAGAAGATAGTAAAAAGGTTAAGAATGAAAAAAAAGATTTAAAAAGAAAAGAAGCTTTAAATAAGATAGCTCGAAGTGGTGTGGAATATCAAAAATTTAATTTAGAGAATACTACAAGATTCGATGATATTAAAGAGAGTGTTTTAGAGAATGTTGAAGATAACATCAATAAGGAGAGCAACAAATATGGAATTGGTAATATCTTGGTTACTGGTATTTTAATTATTTTAAGTTTAGGTTATTTTATATATTCAATTTTATTCACTAATATTCAAGTTGAAGATACAAATCTGTTAATTGATGGTGGGATTATTCTTGGGATGATTATGGTATTTTGTATATCTATTGTATGTGGTAAAATTTTATATAAAGTATTATCGGTATTAAATTATTTATTGTTTATTGGATATATAATCTTTAATATTTTAGTTATCCTAAAAATAAATATAGGCATTTGAACCTATATTTTTTTTAAAAATTCTTTACTTTTTAGATATAGACCAGTATATCTTTCATAATAATTATCTAAGAATAAATTAATCTGATTTTTTATTTGATCACTGATATTAATTTTTTCTATTTTTTCTATATCAACATAGTAATACATTCTAATTAATTTCATTGTTTTATCACTTATTAAAGGTTCATTGATTCTGCATTTACTACATAAATATCCACCTTTAGAACTAGATAGAGTAACAACACTTCTAGATCCACAGACAATACATCCCGATAGATTTGGCATTACGCCTAAATAATCTAAATATTTTAATTCAACAATATTGGTTATAATTTGACTATCAAAACCTTCATTTATCTTTTTTAAGGAAGATATTAAGATATCATAAATTGTATCATTATAGCTATGTTTATATACTTGGCTAGATAAATCCATTAAATAGGTTGCATAAGCAATTAACTTAATATCTTTTCTAATATTTTTTAATGTATCTAAAATATCTACTTCTTTTAAAATGGATAGTTTATTTTCTTTATAATAAATAGAAAATATACCATAGGTAAGTCTTTCTGTGGTACTTCTTAGCTTACTTTTTATTGTTCTTGAACCTTTTGCTATTACACCAATAATACCGTATTTTTTGGTAAATATATCAATTATTTTACTTGTATCACCATATGGTTTTTCATTTATTACAATACCTTCTATTTTTTCAATCATAATCTTCCATTAATTGAAAACGATATTCTTGATCGGCATCAGGATATAAATCTTTATCGACTTTAGATACAAATAAATCGATAGGTCTTACCCAAATACGATGATTACCATATAGTGATTCATATACAACCATTTCTCTTATTTTTTCACCAATAGGTGTTTCTGAATCGGCTGCAATTAATAATACGCGATAATAATTCCCCTTGAAATGTCTATAAGTCTTCCCTACTTGTACATCCATTTTCTTCATCCTTTACTACTTTTTTATATTTTAAATAATATTCTATTTTTCCTGTTTCACGAAATAAAGCCCATAATATTTCTTTCATAGTATCACCTAATATATTGTGTATTATTATTGTCTTTTTTATTCAAGAAAATCGTTAAAACCATATTCATTTAAGTATTTTTCTTTTTCTTTCCACTTTTTTACTGTTTTTACAAATAATTCCAAATAAACATTTTTGCCTAGTAAATCTTCTATTTCTTTACGCGATGAGATACCTATTTTTTTTATCATACTTCCCTTTGATCCAATAATTATTTTCTTCAAAGAATCTCTATCAACTATAATATTAATACGAATATTATAACTATTTTTACCTATTTCTACGGTATCTGTTTGACAAGTGATAGAATGTGGTACTTCTTCTTCAGTTAGATTAAAAATTTTTTCTCTTACTATCTCACTCATTAAGAAGTCTATTTGTCTATTCGTTTTACTATCTTTACTATAATATTGGATAGTATCTGGTAAATAATGTTTTAATACTTTAATTAATTCTAAAACATTTTTATTTTTTAAACTAGATACTGGAACTATCTCATCAAAGTCATATAAATCTTTATAAGTATTAATTGATTCCATTATTTGTTCTTTAGATAATTTATCTATTTTATTAAGAACTAAAATAGTAGGTTTTTTAGTTTCTTTGATGCGTTCTAAAACGAATTTATCACCACTACCTAATCCTTCATAAGCATCAACAACAAATAAAATGATATCATTATCTTTAATACTATAATAGGCTTGATTATTTAATATTTTCCCTAATTTACTAGAAGGTTTATGAATACCAGGAGTATCTACAAAAACCATTTGATAACCTTCTTCATTATATATACCTTGAATAATATTACGAGTTGTTTGGGGTTTAGATGATGTAATAGCAACCTTTTTCCCCACTATCGTATTTATTAAAGTACTTTTTCCTACATTAGGTCTTCCGACCACACCAATAAAACCACTACGCATTCAAATCATCCTCATTAATATGGTAATCTATTCTTTTCATAATTACCTCGTAATTTTTAATTCTTCTAATATTTCATCTTGTTTATTAAACATTGTTATTTCTTCTTCTTTAACCATATGATCATAGCCTAGAAGGTGCAGAACCCCATGGACAGTTAAAAAAGATATCTCCCTTTTAAAACTGTGATCATACTCTTTTGCTTGTTCATATACTTTATCAATGGAAATGTAGATATCTCCTAGTATTCTTTCATCAAGTTTAATAAAAGTATCATCATCTTCTAAGGCAAAGGATATAACATCAGTTGGTCTATCAATACCACGATATTCTTTATTAAGTTTATGAATCATATCGTTATCAATGATTATTACATTTAAAACGCCATTTTTAACTTGTTCTTTTGCTAAAGTATAATCTACTATTTTTTTTAAACTTTCTTTATCTACTTTTTCGTTTGTTTGATTAATTATTTCTATTTTATTCATTTTCATCACATTTTAATTATAATATAAACAATAGTATTTTTCAAGAGTGAATAATTACTCCTTTTTTATTATTAGTTTGCTGCCTATAATACTTCCAATAATATTTAATATTATATCATCAATATCAAAAACCCGCCCAATGAGTAACTGTATTAATTCTATACTAAGGCAAAAAATCATTGTTATAATAAATATATATCTTTTTTTTAGATTAAAGGTTAGTTTAAAAAACAAACCAAAGGGAACAAATAATATTATATTTCCTATGATATTCTTAATAAATAGCGTACTACCTAATCTATATCTTAATATTTCTTTAAATGGTTTAAGGTTATTAACAGGTTCATAGGTTAATAACCCATCACAGGTTACAACATAGATAAGCATTAAAAAATAGATAATAAAGATTAAATAAATGAAGTCAATTAGTTTATATTTTTTATGATTAATTGTATTATCTAAAATGCGATATATGGCTAATAAGATAGTAAGAAGAATAATAACAGGTAGAATATTTTTAAGAATTAGTTTCATTTTTATACTCTTCTATTTCTTGATATGCTGTTATATCTTCTAATACTGTATAGAAAATATTTGCAGTTAAAGTATTATTATGTACACTATAATTTAATACTTGATAATCTAATACTTTCTTTTTTAGTTTCTTTTTACCTAATTTAATAGTTTGTTTTAAAGCTTGTTGTTTATTATATATTTTATCTTTAACTTTTAGTTCATACTGAGTTTGTTTTTCTAATTTTATAGGTAATAGTTTGTTTTTTATAATTGTTTTATTTTCTATTTTTTTATTTTTATATTTATGAATATTAAAAAGTTCTATTGATTTATTAATTATTTTAATTGTATATATTTCTTTTTTTTGACCAGTTTTTATTTCACTATAGTAATTTAGTGGGAAGTCAACTTTAACTTTATACCATACTTCCCCTATTACTTTTCCTTGACTAGATACGGTTTTTACAATATTTTCATTTAGATGAATATGTCCAGATACTATTACTTCATCTTTATGGACATAATTACCTTTTGTTTTTATTATCTCTCCTGATGATATGTCTAAACTATGAATAATACTATTTTTTTTGGCAATGATATTTCTTAAGGGCTTTGTTTTATTGTTTTTATTTTCTATTCTAGGTTCATATCGTATGATATATTTTGTACCAATATTTTCAATTTCAATCCAATCAATGGAGTGTTTATACTTAGTTAAAATATGCTTTTTTATTTTTTGAAGCTGTTGATAATTTTTTTTGAAGTGATATTTGGATATACCATTGTTTTGTAATTCTTTTTTTATTTTGTAATACATTTCTTTATTGTTAGTTACAATATCTACACTAAAAATCATGTTACTTAAAAAAATAATAGAACTTAAAGCTATTATGATAAAGATGATAAGATATTTATATATAATTATTTTTTTATTAAGTAATTCTATTCCTTTGTATCCTATAATACTTATATCATAAATACCTTTAATACTGTCTAATTGTTTATAATCTTTTTTATAAATAATTATAGTACATTCATTAATATTATGATATTTAATACTTATAAGTTCTATATTATTACGATGAAGTTTATAAATAAAGTTATATATATTTTTACCTTGAACTTTAATTACTATTTTACTTGTTATTATATCAATAATATCACCTAAATTCTATATTAGATATTACTCCTTCTATTAATACTTCATTATTCATTAGTTTAGATACTACTAAGTTATTACCTTTTATGGTAATCCTTTTATCATCATAATTTATTAATACTTTATTATTATCAAAATGTCCAATTGAATCATAATTAACAATATTAATACGATTATTAAGATATGTTATTTTAAATTCTTCATCTAATATATATGATCTAATATTATTAATTATGCTCATACTATCACCTATCTAAATATATTAAAAAGATAAAAAAAAAGACCATTACACTAGTCTCTTGGTTGAAAGATAAAGGATAAGATAAAGGAAAAAGTAATAGCAGCTACAATGCCTGATGATGTTAAATCAAACATTCCCATAAAAAGGCCCATAATACCAAAATTATTAACTGTATCCATAGCTCCATGGATTAATAAGTGTCCAAAAGATGTTATGGGAACTAGTGAGCCACCCCCAGCCCATAATACAATTTTATCATAGATATCAAAACTATCTAAGAATGCTCCTACAACAACGAATAGTGTAGTAATATGACCTGGTGTGAGTTTAGTATTATCGAGAATTATTTGTCCAATTAAACAGATAATACCACAAAAGATAAAGGCATTTAAGTAAATCATTTTGATACCTCCAAACTAATGGCATGACTAATTGCTGGTATAGTCATTTTCTCATTAACAGTAGCTTGAGATAGAAGGGCTCCTGTTGCGACAATTAATACTTTATTTAATTTACCTTTTTTCATTTGATCTATTATATATCCATAGGTGGTTAGCGCAATACAGGCTGGTCCTGATCCACCAGCATATACAGGCTGTTTTTCTAAATCATATATCATACATGCTGAATCATCTATGTTTTTAGTGTCTAATGCATATTCACTTATCAAGTATCCTTTTAAAATTTCTTTACCATATTTACCTAAATCACCAGTTAGAATTAAGTCATAGTAACTTATTAATCGATTAGTATCTCTTAGATGAGTCATGATTGTTTCTGCAGCAGCTGGGGCCATAACTGCTCCCATATGAAAGGCATCTTTCATATCCATATCAATAACTCTACCAATAGTTGCTGAATCAATTTTTATATCTGATACAACTTGTGATAAATAAGCAGATGCTGCTCCTGTTGTTGTAAAGGTTGCTGTTTTGGGTTTAGGTCCACCATATTCAACTGGTTGTCTAAATTGTTTTTCAGCTGCACTATTGTGAGATGATACGGAACATATAGCATTTTTTACTTGTTTTTTTTCAACCATATTCGCACCAATAGCAAGATTTAAACAACTTGTTGAACATGCTCCATAAACACCAATTAAAGGAATTGATAAATGAGAAGCAGCAAAATTAGTAGAAGATAATTGATTAGATAAATCTCCAGATATTAAGATATCTATATCTTGTTTAGATTTATCCATTTTAGTGAGTAATAATTCCACACTTTCTTCTAGAAGTTTACTTTCTGCTTGTTCCCATGTTTTTTGACCCATATATAAATCATGATAGGATTTATCATAATATCTACCTAAGGGTCCTTTTGCTTCAAACGGTCCGGTTATAGTTGATGTTTCATTTATATATACGTTTTTATATTTAAATGTCATATTATCCCCCTATCACTAATATTCTTAACAGTCCAAAAATATAGGCTGATACTACTCCAAAAATAATGACTGAACCAGCTAATTTAAACATATTTGATCCTAGCCCTGTTACTAACCCTTCTTTACGATACTCCATAGCGGCACTCATCATAGCATGAGCAAAACCAGTTATAGGGATAATAAGTCCACATTTGGCAAAATTGACCCATTTATCAAAGAAACCTAATCCCGTAAATAAACATCCAATAAAAATAAGAGTAATTATCATAAATGTGGATGCATATGCAGTAGGAATACTAAAATAGTAACTGTAAGCTTCAATTAGAAGTTGTCCAATTATTCCCATTGCTCCGCCAACTATGAAGCTTATTAAACTATTATATAAGCGATTTTCTTTAGGCGTATGATTTGCTACTATTTGTTTATATTTGGATTTTTCCATATAAAAAGCCTCCTAACTTTATTATGGTTAGGAAGTTTTTAATTATACTAATTTATTTAAATATTCTTGCATTTTTTTATCTATTTTTTCATGACTATTTTTATTTAAATATTTATCAATATCTTGTTTACTAATAATATTAATTATTGGTGTCTTTAATATATAATTGCTTAATGTAGATTTTATATTTATATTAAGTATTGGTAAATTAAGTAATGATAAAACGATAAAAATAATAATATAGTTTTCAATTAAGCCTAGTATTGCTCCTAGTAATTTAGATGGAATACTAAGAACAACAGTGGCTTTTAAGACATTTTCAAAGATATTAGTTATTTTTATTAATATTCGTAGGATAATACTTAAGATAAAGAAAAGAATTGAAAAAGCAATAACATCATATATAAAAATATTTATTTCTTTTAATTCGGTAATAGGAAATTTATTAGCTAGAAAAAGTGAGAATGGTTTTTTCAAATAATACGAAACAAGAAAGACTAAAACAATTCCTAAAATGGAAACTAATTCTCTTGTAAATCCCCTTTTAAATCCTAAGAAAAATCCAAATAATAAAAATATAATTATAATTAAATCAATATATATACTACTCATAATTAAATTATATAATAAATTATTAAAAAAAGATAGATAAAAATGTGGTATAATTAATTAAAGGGACGTGATATAATGACAATAACTGTAAAGCTAAGTAAAGAAACAATGAAAGAAATGAATGAATTTTATGATGATTATAAGAGACTTAAAACTCCACCATATGCAGTTTTTCAAGCTGATGATGCTGATTGCGTAGTTACTTTGTATGAATCTGGTAAAGCAGTTTTTCAAGGTAAAACAGCCGATTTAAGCTCTCAAATGTGGATTGAAATGGAAAAACATAATAATCCAAATAAAAGAGTTGAAGTAACTAACAGTGATAATAAAAAAAAAGAAAAAATTGATAGAATAGATAAAAATATATATAACTCATCTTCTATAGGATCTGATGAAGTTGGTACTGGAGATTATTTTGGACCAATTGTTGTTACTGCTGCCTTTGTTAGAAAAGATCAAGTTGGAAAGATAGCTAATATGGGTGTGAAAGATTCAAAGAAGTTAACTGATGAAGAAATATTAACTATTGTACCTAAATTTATTAAAGATATTAAGTATCATACTTATGTTATGAGTGCGGAAGAGTATAATAAAGTATATAATCCACAAAGTATGAATTTGAATAAGATTAAAGCTATATTACATAATAAAGCACTTATGGAATTAGTTAATCAAAACCTAAATCAAGATTATATTGTTGTTGATCAGTTCTGTGAACCAAGAAACTATTATAATTATTTAAAAGAAACAAATAACGTAGTTAAAGGAATAACTTTTATAACTAAGGGTGAAGATAACTCAATAGCTGTTGCATGTGCATCATTAATAAGTCGTTATACTTTTTTACAAGAATTTGATAAACTATCTAAAAAAATTGGTTATAACTTGCCTAAGAATGCCAATACTATAACTGATCAAGTTGGAGTTGAGATAGTAAAAAAAGAAGGGTTTGATATATTAAAAAAAATAGCTAAGTTAAATTTTAAAAATACTGATAAAATAAAAGATTTGATTAATAATTAGTCAAATCTTTTTATATTAGTAACAAATTATTCTTTATCATTCTTTAATTTATCTATCTTATCAATAGTCTCCTTTTTTGCATTCAACAAATTACCTATTGATTTATCTTCGTTAATATTACAAATAATATTTGCTAGTTTCATTGAACAGTCTACTTCTTCAAACCAAGGTTTATTTTTTATCTCATCAGGTACATAGTTTAAATTAGTTACATAAACCTTATCAAAAACTCCATTATTATAGGCTTCATCAAATATTTTATATCCTTTTGTAAACAAGCCAAAAGTAGCAACTAAAAATATTTTCCCCACTCCACTTTGACGCAACTGACGCGCAGAATCTAAAATAGAACCACCAGATGCAATCATATCATCTACAATAATAACATCTTTATTTTTTATATCCCCTTCATATAAAAACTTATGATTCATTATTGGATTTAAACCATCAGATACATTATTATAATCTCTTTGCTTATAAAAAATACCCAGTGGTAAACCACCTAATATTGATGCATAAAAGTTAGCTCGAGGAATCGCGCCAAAATCAGGACTTCCAATCATAGCATTATCAATATTTAAATATTCTCTCTCAACCAAATTTAAAATAATATCATCACTACAATAGAAATTATCAATTGGCATTTTAGGAGATGCATTATCACAAGCTGATTTATTATGAACATCAGCAGTTATTAACTCTTTTACTCCATAATGACTAAGTTCACCCAATGCCATAGCAAGATCTAAAGATTCCCTACCATTTCTCTTATCCTGCCTTGATTGATATAGATAAGGCATTATAACCGTAATTCTTTTCGCATGACCACAGGTTGCATTAATCATTCTTTTAATATCCTGAAAATGTTCATCAGGCATCATATGATGTATTCCAACCTGACTATCATAAGTAATAGAATAATTAGAAACATCACTTAAAATAAAGACATCCTTACCACGAATAGAATCTTCAAACAAGCATTTTCCTTCCCCATTATTAAATCTAATTAAACTAGGCTTAATAACAAAATCATCTTTGCACCCTTTAATCTTTTTTAAATTTTCATTTACTTTTTTACCTACATCACTAATACACTCTGGTACTATAATTTTTAAATCATTCATATACCCTCCTACTACACTTTAATTGTATAATAATTAAGGAATATATGTCAAGAATTTACTTTTCTTTTTTTAAGGAATAGGTAGATAGTTTAATATAACTTACATCACTTAACATATTATTAAATACTTCTTCAATGTGCATATTTGTATACATAATTTATCCTTTCCGATAATATATTATCATATAAAATAAATAATATCTTTAGAATCGACAAAACTAGATGATATATGACTTGACATTTACTTTACTAAAACCTATTTTGATAGTTATAAATAGTGGAGTTTTAACAATATTTATAGTATAATATTCTTGGTGAATGCTTGTGGGATATAACTATCATTTTAGCAACCGTGGGATGAGTTTAGAAGCTGATATTAATGATTCTAATGAATATTATTTAATTAGTGATATAGCTGTTATTTATAAAAAACCAACTCCTATAACGGTTAATAAAGTTAATTATCCAAATAGAAAAGATGCAATTATAACAGAAGCAAGATATAAAACTCCTTCAACAACTGATTATAATGGCATTTATAAGGGTAAGTATATTGATTTTGAGGCTAAGGAAACAAAAAGTAAAACAAGTTTTCCACTTAGCAATATTCATAATCATCAAATTGAGCATTTAAAACAAATAGTAAAACATGGTGGGATTGGATTTCTTATTGTTCGGTTTACTAGTTTAGATGAAACCTATTATTTAAATAGTAAATATTTATTTGATTTTTTAAGTAATGAAGATAGGAAGTCTATACCTATTGATTATTTTAAAGAAAAAGGAAAATTAATTAAAGAAGGATTAAGACCTAGATTAAATTATTTAGCATGTATAGAGGAGGATTTATGAAACAAGTAAAAACTATATGTAGAAATTTAATAAAAGAAATAAAGAAAAAGCCAATTAATGCAATAATCTTTATAGCAAGTATAATTGCTTTAATAATAGGTTCAATA
The DNA here is from genome assembly GCA_902795725.1 of uncultured Erysipelotrichaceae bacterium. GTDB lineage: Bacteria > Bacillota_I > Bacilli_A > RF39 > UBA660 > RUG12438. The sequence continues at coordinate 6,060 of CADBLY010000004.1, read as the reverse complement.
ACTATTGGATTTATTAAAAGTTTTATTATTGTATTGATACTAAATATAATTGCTTATATACCTAATATAAATGCCAAGAAAAGGCGTATAAATAGAAAATTAAAAGAATACAATAAGAAACATCCTAAAGATAATACGATTAACACACCAAGACATGCTGCTAGTAGAAAAAAGGCAAAGATGTTAAGTGAAGAAAAACCTAAAAAGAAAAAAATGGGTAAATTAAAGAAAACTATTATAATTATTTTTATAGCAGGTTTTGGTATTACTATTCTTGCAATCGTCTTATTTGCTGTTTTTATTGTAATTACATCCCCTAAGTTTGATCCTAAGGAATTATATGTTAATGAGCCAAGTATTGTGTATGATAACAAGGGTGAGAAAATATATACATTAGGTACCGAGAATAGAATAATTCTAGAATATAATGAATTGCCAGAAGTATTGGTTGATGCTATTGTTGCAACTGAAGATTCTAAATTTTTCCAACATGGTGGTGTGGATTGGTTGAGATTTTCAAAGGCATCTTTCCAACAGTTACTTGGTCATAGTTATGCTGGTGGAGCATCAACTCTTACAATGCAAGTTTCAAAAAACACTTATACTTCAGCTGAAGCAAGTGGTATTAAAGGTATTATTAGAAAATTCCAAGATGTTTATATTTCAGCATTTAAAATTGAACCTAATTATTCTAAAAAAGAAATTATGGAATTTTATGTAAATAGTTATTTTTTAGGAAACAATGCTTATGGTGTAGAACAAGCATCATTAACTTACTTTAATAAAAGTGCGAAAGATTTAAATCTTGCTGAAGCGGCAATGATTGCTGGACTTTTCCAAGCACCAGGAAAATATAATCCTTATAAAAATCCTGATGTTACGGAAAAAAGACGTCAGTTGGTTTTAAAACTAATGTTAAGACATGGTTATATCAATAAAAAAGAATATGAAGTTGCAAAAAAGATGACCGTTGAAAAAATTGTTAAACCACGTCCTGAAGGTAGTGAAGGTGGTATATCAGAATATCAATCATTTATTGATGTGGTTGTTGATGAAATTGAAGAAAAAACAGGTGATAGTCCATATACTACGGGTATGGAAATATATACAACACTTGATACAGAAAAACAAAAATATGTAAATGACATTATGAATGGAGTGACATATGATTGGGAGAACGATGATGTTCAAGCAGGTATTGCTGTTACAGATATTAACAGTGGTGCGATAGTTGCTGTTGGTGGTGGACGTAATGTTAATGCTGCTGCAACATTCAACCATGCAACAATGCTTAAACGTCAAATCGGATCAACGGCAAAACCGTGCTACGACTATGGACCAGCTATAGAGTACTTACACTGGTCAACTGAACAAATATTAGTTGATGAAGCTATTACTTATTCAGATGGTACACCAATTAATAACTGGAATGGTCAATATGAAGGCATGGAAACAATGAGAGTTGCTCTTACACGTTCAAGAAATATACCAGCTTTAAAAGCTTTCCAAGCCAATGATAAATCAAATATTATTAAATTTGTTAAAGGTCTAGGATTGTCACCAGAAGAAAAAGATGGATTTATTCACGAAGCTCATGCTATTGGTGGATATAACGGTGAATCACCACTTTCAATGGCTGCTGCTTATGCATCTTTTGGAAATGGTGGTAATTATATCGCACCATATAGTTATTCGAAATTAGTATATGTGGCAACTGGTGATGAAATTGATAACGTATCTAAACCTAAAAAAGCTATGAGTGATTCAACAGCTTATATGATTAGTGATATGTTAGTTGATACTGGTCAATATGCTTTAGGTAGATGGGCTAATATCAATGGTAAAACTTATGCTGCAAAGACTGGAACAACAAACTTTGATGATGCTACTAAACGAGCTTTCCATTTACCTGGTAACGCTGTAAATGATTTATGGACAGTAGGTTTTAATAATGAATATGCTATTGGTGTTTGGTATGGATATGATAAAACAAATAGTAAACATTATAACTTATTGAGTAGTGGTCAACATGAGAAACTATTCCAAGCTGTTGGTCGTGGTATGTTTACATCAAGTGGTGGCTTTAAACGGCCTGGAAGTGTTGTAGAAGTTGGTATTGAAGCTGAAACACCAGAACCTGCCCTACCTTGTGAATATACTCCTGGGGATTTAATAAAAACGGCTCTATTTGTTAAAGGTTTTGAACCTAAAGAAACTTCAGCTAGATTTGCCAAATTATCTAATCCAACCGGTTTAACAGCTACTAGCAGTGGTAATACAGTAACTCTTACTTGGTCTCAAGCCCCTACTCCAGAAATTAATACTGATGCATTCTTAAGAAAATACTATGAGAATACATTTAAAACATCTACTCTAAATTCATATATTGCAGGTAGATTAGGTTATATTAATTCTACTATGGGTGGCTTTGGATATTACATTTATCGTCAGGATGGCGATTCTCTAACACAATTAGGATTTACAACAAACACTAACTTTACATTACAAGAAAACACAGCTGGAAATCATACTTATGTTGTTAAAACATCATATGCTGCCTTTACAGCTAATCAAAGTGATGGTATTAATGTTAAAATAAATTCCGAAGGTGAAAAGAAGAAAGAAGAGAAAAAATGTCCATCAGGATATATTCTAGTAGATGGTATTTGTGAACAAGAAAAGAAACCTGATGATGATAAAGAAGATAAAGATGATGAGTGCTCAAGTGGAGTTTATGATAGTGAAGGAAAATGTATAGATTAAAAAATCTACACCAAATGGTGTAGATTTTTTTTTTAAAAAAAAGAGCAAAGCTCTATTTTGTAGGATATACACTAACTTGTTTTCTATCTTTTCCCACACGTTCAAATTTAACATATCCAGCTATTTTAGCAAATACGGTATCGTCTTTTCCAATCCCAACATTTACACCTGGATAAATTTTTGTTCCTCTTTGACGGTAAAGAATAGATCCGCCAGATACATATTCACCATCAGCTGCTTTAGCGCCTAATCTTTTTGACTCTGAATCTCTTCCATTTTTTGTAGAACCTTGTCCTTTTTTATGTGCGAATAATTGAATATTTAATTGCATCAACATCTTCGGCACCTCCCTATCTTGATATTATTTTTATATTGTTTTTCTAATTCCGTTAATAAATCAATCATATTATTAATCAATTCATCTACGGTTTCATCATGCTTATTAATAGTAATCAACAAATATCCTTCACTATTCTTATAAGTTATATCTTTATTTAATCTTAATAAAGCATTAACAGTTGTAGTAGCAATACTAGATACACTTGAACATACTATATCTTTACCATATTCATTGAAGTTTGCGTGTCCAGATATTTCTATACTATTAATCTTATCCGTTTCATTAATATTAATCTTTATCATTATTTTACCTTAATTGATTTAATCTCAACTTTAGTATATGGTTGACGGTGACCTTGTTTTTTACGATATTTTTTCTTTTGATTATATTTGAAAATAACTATCTTTTTAGCTTTACCGTTTTTAACTACTTCACCTGTAACTTCTACACCATTTAAATAAGGAGTACCAACTTTGTCATCTACCATTAAAACTTTATCAAATTTAATCTTTTTACCTTCTTCTAAATCAAGTTTTTCAACATAGATAATTGATCCTTCACTCACGATGTATTGTTTACCACCAGTTTCAATTACTGCTTTCATCTTATACCTCCTATCGTCTCAGACTCGCTATTAAGGTGCATTAATGCTTAAAACCTTTTCTATGCGGTTGTAGGTTGAGGCCTACACGCTAATAATTTTATCATAAATATTAGTGTTTGTCAAACAAATTTTTTAGTAATTCTTTTTCTTTATATATCTTATTATTTAATTTAAATGTGTGATTATATTCTCTTTTCATTTGGGACAAATCTTTTATTTCAATGGTTTTTATATATTTAAAGTTATATAAATATCTTTCTAAATAGAATTTATTTATAATACTAGGTATTTTTTTATATTCTTTTATTAAACCAATTATTAATGGAATAAAGATAATTATAAGTATTAAATCTTTATTTAGTATACCTAGTATTATTATAATAAAGCATAATACAAAAGATACATATATAGTAATTGTATAACTTAATTTAAAAGAAAATAATCTATTTAAAATATTATTTAATATCTTTGATCCATCTAGAGGTAATATTGGTAATAAATTAAATATAATAATAATTAAATTACATATGTCATAATATTCATTATTTCTTAAAAAAAAATAATAGAAAGTTATTTGAAGTATTATACCAGAACTTGCAACTATTAATTCTTCTAACATACTAACATTAATTAATGTATGAAACTTACTAATCATTCCTAAGGGTAATACAACTATTTCTTTTAATCGCCATTTAAACATTATACCTGTTATTATATGACCTAATTCATGAATTATAATAAGCAACATAAAATTTAAATATAACCTAAAATGACCTGTTAAAACAGCTATAAGCGCAATTAAATATGATAATATATGTATCTTAAAGATTTTCTTCATAAGATACTATATTTCCATTCTTTTTAAAAACTACATATAAATATTTGTCACACTCTCCTATAATACTCCCTTTAGTAACATAATCATATAATTTAATATTAGTATTACTAATATTACCATACCACATATCTATCCCATTATTTTGTTGAACAATAATCGTTTTATTATATCCTTCTTTTTCACCAATAAAAACAACAATACCACTTTCTTGTACTGGTATAGCATAGTTGTTAGATACAGTTAGTTTAGCTCCATCTTTATACTTTTTTATATTACTATAATTTATCTTTTCATTAGATACTGTATTAGTTTCCTTTTTAGTATCTACAATCGAATTAAAATACTTATGATATAAACTATTAACACTACTAAACTTAAATGATGTATCATATACATATTTATAAAACTTAGACTTAAAACCATTACTAGCTTTCATAAGTATTAATACTATTAAAGTAATAATAATTACTATCAATATTTTATACAAATATCTAACTACACTAGGTTTTAATCTTCGTTTAGTCTGCATATTATCACCAATAAAGTATATGTAATGATTATTTTTTTAGAACAAAAAAAGCTAGATGTTTCCATCTAGCTTTGAGATTGAGTTATAGCAGATTTATAGACATTGATAACTGGGCGAACCGCGCCGTCGCTGGCGTTGACGTCGTAGTTGTTCACGCGACCGTTGTTATTCACAAGCCACACATAAGAGGCAGAATCATTATATTGACTCATTGTCCAATAAAAATAACTACTATTATATACCCAACTTGGTGTTGATTCTGTTTTTCTATATCCTGAAGAAGTGCCTTGTTCAAAATATTCATATCCTAAATTACTGGTTAACTCATCAAATTTTATTAATCTTGTACTATATCCATCTACTGTTTTTAATTCATCTGTAAATTCATTGCTTGCCCAAGATTCTAAAATGGTTTTTATACTTGATGTATCATAAGAAACACCAGTGCCAAATTTAGCAGATAATACATTAAATGAATCACAATCAACACCATGAGGAGGATCCACACAATACACTTCTTTTCTTTTTAATGGATTAGCTTTTAAAGCTACTACATAATCATCAGCTGTTGGACTATTAGCTATTACATAGTATTGTTCTCCAGATACTGTAATGGTATCTCCTACATGATGACTATATGGATCTACCCATGGAGTTGATCCATCATTATTTACTTTGGCATTTCCATCTTGTGTATAAGTTAAACTTATTCCTAAACCAGAGATAGCTACATCTGCTTTTGGTAATAATGTAGCATCATTGAAACTCTTATAAGTTAATCTTAGTCTCATTGTTTTTGTTTCTTTTGATGCTAAGGTATCATTTTGTGATACAGTAGTTCCATCTGAATATTTTAAGGTATATTCGATTTGAGACTTAACATTATTCTCATCATTTACTTCATTATCGCCTGAACCTTCATACGTTAACTCAGTATTACTATTCATAGATAGATTAGTTAATGTGGCATCATAGTCTCCATCATT
>CADBLY010000003.1 GCA_902795725.1 uncultured Erysipelotrichaceae bacterium | reverse complement strand
CTCATTTTTACCCTTCACTTATATTATACGAGAAAACTTTTCTATTTCCTTTTTTTAAGAGCAAGTTTTTTTTAAAAAATCGAGAGTGTTTGAAAGGATATAACAGAAATTAAAAGTTTGAATAACAAAAAAAGCCAGAAAATATCTAGCTCAAATTTTTTTAACTAACTACTAATTGCGCTCTTTAATAAATTTATAACTGGTCTTAACATAGCTTGAGATGATGTAGCAATCTCAGCTACTGATCCATCTGTTCTTACTGCCCACACACTCGTTGTAGTATTGTTATACTGACTCATTGTAAAATATGTATAATTACTATCATAAGTCCAACTATGAGTAGAATTAGTACAATTACTAGATGTACATCCTAAATCAGTAAGTTCTTCAACCGCAATTAAACGTGCTTCATAATTATTTACTTCTTTTAATTCATTATTACTAAATGTTGATGCTGCCCAAGTATCAACAGCTGTTTTAGTTGATGAAGATGCATATGTCGAATCAGAACCATATGATGAAGCTGTATTACTTATTGGTGTTTCTTTTAATAAAGTAACATAATCATCACTTGTACTGCTATCAGCAATAACATAATACTTTTCAGAATTTATTGTTAATTCTTGGCCTTTAGAATAAGCAGTATAAGTTTGCTGATTACAAGCATCAGCTTTAGAAGATAAATCATCTAATGCACCTTCAACATCTGTAGCCAATGAACCACTTTGAGTATTATCATATTCAATATCATCAGCATTTAATAAATAAGTATCTGTAGCAAACACACACATTGGTCCGAATATTAATCCACCTATAATAATTCCTAAACTATGATTAAATATCCATCTACCTATTTTTTTCATATTAATATCACCTACTCAAATATTTCATATAATTCATCTAAAGCGTCTTGCACATTAGTTTCTGCTGTATAATTTGATGTATATTCAATCATATTAGCACTTGGTTTTTCAAAAGTAAAAGTCAATTTAGCCGTTTGAGTAATAACCTGTGGTAACGATTCCACTTCACCATCATAACTATACGTGATATCCAAATCTACTTGACTATTTGAATTAATAATTGTACCTTCATAGCTATCTATATTTGATACAATATACTCATTTGTTAATGTCTCATCAATAGCAGATATAACATATACATCATTAGAATTATTCTTAACCGTTACCTTAAAAGTTATTTCTGAATCTAAATTTGGCAATGTTGGAAATAAATCTGCAGTATCCTTACCAAACTTTATATTAGCCTCTTCATATGCTTCACTAACCGGATTAGTCATTACTACACTTTTAATTCTTATATTGGCATCAACTCTTAAATTGGCATCACCATTTATATACATTGTTGAACTTAAAGATGCGCAGACAATAGTCATTGAAAGCACTATAAGAAATACGCAAGGTACAACTAAGTATTTTTTATTAATTTTTTTAAAAAATCTACGCATCTAAGTCACCTCCATTAATTCTTTTCTAATTCTTGCCTATCTAAATAAGCCTTTGTTAATCTAAATTTATATAATGTATCTCCTTTTATAATAACAAAGAAACATTTTTCTCCAGGTATAACGTTATAATACAAAATCGGTGCATTCAAATTTTGAGCAGCATCAACCATCTCTGTAAATGTTTCTGGTTGTACTTTATTTGCATAACTTGCTTCATCAACAGTTACTGATCCATTTACAATTAAACGATCATATTCTTTTAGTATTTTATTCACTGTTATAGTATATATGTTACGTTTTACATATTCGCGATACAATTTTAAACCCACAACAAGTATCAAAATAGCTACTCCCAAAATACTTAATCCACATATAAAGATTGGAAGATTATTAATCAATGGTGCTTTAGCAGTTAAAACTTCACTCTTATGAATATCATCCGTATTTATAGCTATACCAATAGTTTGTTCACTTAGTGGAATAGTTATTTGTAATTTATTATTTGCATCTAAAGTATCCACACTTTTTTTGTATTTTCCAGTTGCATTAACATACATTGTAACTACTAACTTACTACTAGCTGATATACCGTATTGACTTTTATAAGAATTAACATATCCATTAAACTTAGCATAATCAATATTAGCATCTACATTAATAACTAAATTATTTGTTTTATTATCAACTATTACTGGATCTACTAAATTATAATCTTTACTATAAATTACCTTATTAGTATCATTAGGATCTGTTATTTGCAATTGGCCTATTATCTTATAAGTATAATTATAATTAATATCCTCATCTGAATGAATTTCATAATTAAACTTAGCATTAATAGTATTTATCAAATTAGCTACATATTGCATACCACTAGGTAAATACTTTGTTTCATAAAAATCATTATCTTTAAGATATACAGTATAATTTGCCTTCCCTTGCTCTCTATATTCTAAAGCATCCCTTTTTTGTTTAAAATTTACACTATTTTTTATAAATATAGCTGATATTAATCCCACTAACATAGACATCAATACCAATCCCAAACTAAACATTTTCATCTTATCTGCCTTATGATTTTGTACTTTATACATTTTATCTGTACTTAAATATTTAACATCCTTTTTTATTCCTTTATCTTTTTGCATTTGCATTCTCCTCCAATACTCTATTTAACCATACTGTTGGTCTACCAATTGCGGGTATTCTTTTTTTAACCAAACCAACAACATCATCATTTTTAACTATCCAATCATCCTGAGCTTGCCCTTTTCTATCTCCCTTTGTCAATATTTGATAATTCCCATTATCCTGCTTTATTTTAACAATTCTATGTGTATAAATAGTCCCTTTAATTTGGAATACTAATACATCACCTTTTTTAAGTTTATCTAAGTGTTTTTGATAATATTTATCTATAATAATAGCATCACCTACTTTAATGGTAGGATGCATGGATCCAGAACCTATAACAGCAATCCAGTATCTAAATAAATTACTACATAAAGCTACAATTAATAAGATAATAATGAAAAAAATAACCGTTATTATTCTACCTGCAATATGTTTATCTTTATAATCTTTTTTCTTTTCCTTCTCAAAATTTAAATCAACTACATATCTTATTAAGAGTGGCAATAAGAAATTAATAACTGACTCTAAATATAAATCCAAATCTGGATAAAAAGGTAAAATATATAAATATAAGGTAGTAATAAATTGATAAATCATACAAGATATATACCCGTATTTATATGAAAAATCTGATAATAAATAGTTACATGCTATCTGTGGTACTAATATAACCGTTCCAAGCTCCAACAATTTCTCAAGATCTGTTAAATCATATGATTTAACAACAGGTGTCATATATACAAGCGTAAACATTAAAATAGATAACAGAAATATTAATTTTTTACCATTACTCTTCTTTAAAATATTATATCTTAATAATTCTGATAAAACAATCATTATAGAGACAGGCAATATATTTGCCCCCATAACAATTAAATTAGAACTATATGGACTTTTAACAAAGCCTAAGAACATACCTATACCATATAAAACAACTAATATAGATACAGAATATAAGATTATCATTACTAGTACTTTTTTCTTATCAACTATTTTATTTTTTTCAAAGCCTAATAAAAATACTGATAAACCAAATACAATAATAAGAAAAATATTAATAGTCCATTCATCCATTACATTTTTTACAAAAGCATTTAATAAGAGAATAATAATACTAATCATTTCCAAAATCAATATCTTTTTAACACTTAATTTCACTTAACCACCTCTTTTAAATATTCTTGAAAAAAATATAATATGATTAAGGCAGGAGAAACCTTTTATCATATTATACTATGGTTGATAAGGCTGTGTTGTAGTACTATGAGTTTGCCCGCTTAAACCATTTTGAGCATAATTAATAGCAATATCTAAATTACTAATATTAACATCATCCTTAGGAAGTAATGTAGCATCATCAAAAGAATTATAAGTTAATGTTACACGCATTACCTTACTTTCATTAGGATCTAATGTTTGTCCTGCAGCTACATCTGTTAATCCTGTAGTAACATTTTGAGCTTCAGCTAAAGTTGTTGCTCCTGGAACATTTTTGAATGTATATGTTAATTTACCACACACATTTGTTGCATCAGTAGCTGCTTGTGTAGCAATCGCATTATTATCGCTACCTTGATTTACCCCAGTACATATAGGATTTTTAACCGTAACACTAGAAATAATCGCTGGATATGTTCCTTCATTTTTAACTACAACATCATATGATGCGGAATCACCAGGACTAGTTAATGAAACTGAATATGCATTTATAATTGTCGCACTTTGATTTAATGTTGGAGCAGTTAATTCTTTTGCAGTTCCCACTAAATTTTTATTACCAACATTAGTGAAAACAATTCTCCATCTTGAGTTTTTAACTTCTGCTTGACCATTAATAGTTAATTGTTGCGTAAACGTTGCATATATAATACCAAAAACAACAATAATAGCTAATACTAATACAGCACCACTAATGATACCAACAATTTTTTTGTTTCTATTCATTCTATTACCTCCGTATAATTTATGGACAAACGTAACGTCTCCTACCATTACTCCTATCCAACTATAATGATTATAACACATTTATAAAAAAAATACCAAAAAAATTTCAGCTTTTTCTGAAATTTGTAAAGTTTACAGATATTTTTTTAAAAATTCAATACTTTCATTTTGAAATTTAAGAAAATCTTTAGCTAAATCAAGAACCTTTTTTAAAGCTTCACCTTTATAGTTCTTTATTACCTTTTCCATATTTAACACTCTCATTGTAAGTCCCCTTGTAATCATATCCGCAACTTTTGCATCACTATTATCCTTTAGCATCTCCACTTTAATACCCATCCAACTAGATATTTCAGCAAACTTGCTATTTTCTTTTATTTCATAATTATTCCTTTTTATTATTTTTTTACTTTCCTTTAAAAATTTTTCATATCCTTTAAGTATTCCTTCAACTACTTTAGTAATTTTATTATCCTTATCATTTATTGTATTAATTAAAGTTGTTAAAGATTTAATACCCATATCACTATCTTTTAAAATATATTGTAATACTTCAATATTTTCATCCATTCTATCACCATTAATAATATAACCATATATTTTCTTTTTATACATTTTATGGTAATATATCTTCGAGGTGATTACATGACTATCGGTATAATATGTGAATATAATCCTTTTCATAATGGGCATTTGCATCATTTAAATGAAATAAAAAAATTATATCCCAATAGTACCATTATCCTAGTTATGTCAACTAACTTTACTCAAAGAGGAGAATTAAGCATTATTAACAAATGGGATAAAACAGATATTTCAATACACTATGGAATAGATTTAGTAATAGAACTTCCTTTTAAATATGCAACAGGAAGCGCAGATATATTTGCCAAAGGTTCAATCAATATATTAAAACACATTAAAGTAGATAAACTAATCTTTGGTAGTGAATCAAATAATATTAATTTACTAACCAAAATAGCTAATACTCAATTAAACAATAATGAATTTGATATAAAAGTAAAACAATATCTAAAAGAAGGTCTAAACTATCCAACCAGTTTAAGCAATGCCATAAAAGATATAACAAATATATCCATAAATACCCCTAATGATCTATTAGGTATATCCTATATTAAAGAAATAATAAAACAAAAAGCCAATATAGAACCAATTACTATTCAAAGAACAAATGACTTTCATGGAGAAGAAAGCGCAAGTTCAATCAGAAATAAACTTAAAAACAATCAGAATATAAATGAATTTATTCCACAATATATTCATCCATATATAAATAAAACATTTATTGATGATTACTATGATTTAATAAGATATAAAATATTATCTACTAATAATTTAACTATATATCAAGGAATAGATAAAGATTTAGAAAACAGATTAAAAAAATATATCAATAAAGCTAATACTTTAGAAGAATATATAATCAAATTAAAAACTAAAAGATATACTTATAATAGATTAAAAAGATTAATGCTTCATATCTTAGTTGGATATACTAAAGAAGAAAACAACAAAGAATACAACTATATTAGAGTACTAGGATTTTCAGGCAAAGGAAAACAACATCTAAATAAAATAAAAAAAGAATTAACAATTCCTTTAATAACAAATTATTCAAATAGTAAAGGTTTATTAGATTTAGAATACAAAGTAAACAATATAATATATATGAATAATCCAAAATTATTAAATCAAGAACTAAAAGAAATAGTAAAATACCACCATTAAATGGTGGTTTTTAACTGCACTTTTCTACAATATTTAATATATTTTTCTTTGAAAAAGGTTTATTTAACATATCAACTATATTATAAGTAAAAGCTTTTTCAATTGTTCCCTTAGAATCATCACCTGATATAATAATTACTGGTATTTTATTAAATAAATTATTCTGTTTAAAATAATCCAATACCATAAATCCATCATATTCCGGCATTTTTAAATCTAACAATAAAGCTTTAATATTATATTGCTTATTTTGAATTACTAATCTTACTGCTTCTTTACCATTACTAGCTTGTAATACAATATACTTATCACTTAAAGCTTTAGAAACAATATTTCTAATAATAGCTGAATCATCAGCAACAATAACAGCTTCCTTCATCATCTCACCCCTTTAAATAAGTATTAACAATATTAAGAATTCTATCTGCTTCTTTAATTAACTCATCGAAGTGTTCATTAATATAATTAATATCGTTATCTTTAGCCTTAAGCTCATGATCATAACTCATCTCAGCCAACTTAGTAAAACCTAAATATTTACTATCACTTTTCATTGCATGAACATCTATTTCATAATTTACTAAATCTTCTTTTTCCTTATTCATTTGTAATCTTGGTATTCTTTCCTTAGATTCACTTATGAATTCTTTTAAAGTATCATCATACATTTCTTTATCCCCTAATAGTTCTAATGATGCATCAACATTAATCCCATTTTCTTTTAAATAATCCATATTCATACTTCCTACCTCTTCTACTTTTTCTTCCAGTTTAGTTATACTAAACAATTTACTCAATATTTTATTTAATTCATTCTTATCAATAGGTTTAGATAAATAATCATCGAATCCTACTTCTAAATATTTATTTGATTTACCTTGTATTGCATCAGCTGTTAAAGCAATCACTGGAGTATTAAAACCAGCTATCTCCTTTAATTTTTTTAGAGTTTCTATTCCACTCATTTTAGGCATCATAATATCCATAAGTATCAAATCATAAGTTTTAGCATTAACACTTTTTAAACACTCATCACCACTTGATACTAAATCAATATCTAAATTATATTCGCTAAGTAATTTATTAGCTACTTTTAAATTTAAATTATTATCATCAACTACTAATACCTTCTGATTGTCATAATGAACAGTTTCTACACTTTCCTTTGTTTCTACATATTCTCCATCAACTATTTGTTGATTTAAATAAACCGTAAAAGTTGATCCTTTTTCATATATAGATGAAACAACAATTTTACCACCCATCATTTCAACTAATCTTTTAGTAATTGCAAGTCCTAAACCTGTACCTTCAATCGTCGTATTCTTATCTTCATTTAATCGTTGAAATTTAGTAAACAATTTATCAATTTGTTCTTTCTTAATTCCTCTTCCCGTATCCTTAACAGTAATTACTAAACTACAAGTATGATCTTGATTAATACATGATACATTAAAGTTTATTGTACCCTTATCTGTATATTTAGCAGCATTAGTTAACAAATTAGTTATTACTTGTTTTATTTTACCACTATCACCGTATAAAATATCTGGTATATCTTTAGCAAAATTAGTTCTTAATTCTATCTCTTTATCCCCAATCCTAGGAATAATTAATTTAGTCAAGTTATCCAATATGTCTTGTAAATGATATTCTGAATTAACTATCTCCATTTTATCAGCTTCGATTTTACTGATATCTAAAACGCCATTTACAATTTCTAATAAGTTTTGACTTGCCATAACAATATCTTTAGCATCTTCTTTAGCTTCATCTAAACTATCAGCCTTATCAATACATTCACTAAAGCCTACAATAGCATTTAAAGGAGTACGTATCTCATGACTCATACTAGATAAAAAATCACTCTTCGCATGATTAGCTTTTTCTGCTTGTGCTTTTGCAAGTTCTAACTGATTAATAAGTTTTAAATCAGGATTTTCAATAGTAAAATACATCAAATATGTTATAAACGTTTCAACAGACGTTAAAAGCAAAAATCCTCTATTTAACGATTGAACTATAACTGCCATTGTCATTAAAACAAAGAAAGCTATAAGTGGAACATATTTTTTACTTTTAATTTTTTTGTAATTTAGAAAAAATCTAATAATCCATATACATAAAAAAGATACATAATAAACTGTCAATACATATACTCCTGGCCCATATGTATATTTTATAATATTATCATTATATACATATAAAGGTAAAAAGTATATAAGAAGTGCACCTATAATAAATAACGGAATAGATATTTGTATCCATTTATTTACATATTTTTTTGAATCAAAATCAGCTTCACCATGTTTTCTATTTGTTGTTAACATATTATAGATATTATATACTATTTCCCATAACAATAATAAGACAACATAGCTTTTTAAAATTATCATTGAATAAAACTTTTCAAACTTATACAACTCCACCCCAACATAACACATTAATTCACCAAATAAAGCAAATAAATTTAATATAGTTATAACAATAAATAGTTTGTTTTCAATACTATTAATTCTCTTTTTAGAAAAAAAGACAAAGATTAACATAATACAAAAGAAACTACTACAAATTGGATATGCTATAAATGGATTCATTATTTCACCTTCTACTCTATAAGTATTATAACATAAATACAAAAAAAAGACTATAAATTTGTCTTCTTTTTTCTATTAGAATATACAAGCTTAGGTGTAGGTGGATCGAAAGATTTAATTTCTTCATTTTCTAAAACAGAAGATAATATAGGTTCTTTATCCTTAGGTATACTTACACTATATAGTTTGTTCCCATCATAATAGTAATAACCTTCTCTTTCATCTAAAAGCGAAAGAATCTCTCTTTTATCACTTGATAAACTTCGTGCAAAATGATTTCTAAAGATTATTCCTACTGGTATAAAATCACGTTTTTTATTAAATTGATCGTAAGCTTTTTTAATAATATCCTTCTTATCATATCCAGGTTGTACTGTAATATTTATAACTGGATGACCATCTTTAGCCTTATCAGTTGAAGGTATAATAACAGGTTGAGCTTCCATAACACCATCAATATTAAGTAAAATATCTCGCATATCAAACAAGAAATGACCTTTTCTAAAGTCCGTATCAACAACTCTACCGTCTTCATATTTTACACCTGGATAATACTTTTTACCAGCTGTAGGAAGTACAAAATCAGATGTTCTACCTAACATGCTATAAACAAACTTTCCATTATGTTCCCCAACAATTTGAACAATATCATTATTTGTTCCATATATCTTGTTATTAGCATCTTTATAATTAAAGAATTCATTTGTAGCTTTCTCATTATTTAAATACCCACTCATTTGCCATGGTGCATTAGCATACAATATTCCCCTTCTACCAGGTTCAGTAATAATTTTATCTGTATATGGATCAACTAAAAATCCTGACGCAAATGGAAAGAAATAACCACTTTCATTGCTACGATTCTTAATACCATAAGAAGCCATAATTCCAGAACCAAATTCCGTACTACCAGTTCCAATAATTATTGATTCGCTTCCACAAGCATGTAATCTATTATTAACATCCAAAGTTGGTACATATGGAGTAGGTTCTCCACCACAGGCTGGTGTATTTAATAATAATTTACCTTTTTCTATTGGCTGTCTTGTAATTGCATAATATAAACCAAACGGTAAAACAACATCATCAATTCTTTCCTTTATCAAAATATCTCTTAATACTTTTGGTTCAAAAGCATTAGGATTATATATTATATTAGCTCCCGATGCCCTTCTAAGCAAAAGAGCATAAAATTGACTAGTAATATGTGATATTGGAATTACAAGTAATGACCTTGAATGTTCCTTAATGTTATACTCTTTAAATATATTTTTATCATGTGATTTTAATAAAGAAGCAACCGCTTTATGTGTATGAACAGCACATTTAGGCGCACCCGTAGTTCCACCAGTATTAGAATAAGTTGCAACATCATCCATTAGATTATAATCAATTAAACTTATATTATTAATAGTTTCAACTTGTTTTTTCATCACACCCGGATATATAATTTCTATTTTTTTAGGTAGATTAAGTTTACTAATTAACGAATGATAATTTCTACTATTATACTTCGTTTCTAAATGTTCAGGCATAAAATCACCCGCTGTAGTAAAAATAATCTTTTCTAACGATTCAAAACCATCAAATTGTTCAAAAGTATGATTATCAATCAAATCAGGTAAAAATTCTACACTAATAATTAAAGTTTTAATATTTCTTTCAATTGTTTGTCTTTTTATATCAGCATTTAAAAATGATTTACTTACAGTACTAGCAATTGACCCATTTTCTAGAAGTGCAGCAAAAACAAACTCATATTCTGGACTATTCAACATGCATATAGCAACTGCATCATTCCTATCTATACCTAATGCATTAAAATATTTTCTATATTTTGTAACATAATCCCAATAATCACTTCTACTTATTTTATTTCCATAATATTCTAGTGCAGTAGTAGACTGATCATTTTTCATATCTAAACTACGAATATAATCAATAACTGAATTGTAATTTTTTAAATCTTCCATCATTCATCCCCCGTTCAAATAATTACTTTTTTATTTTACCATAAATAATATAAAATACAAAATAGAAAAAATAAGACTTTCGCCTTATTTTATTGCTTCTGTTAAAGAAATAGTTGTCTCATCCATTTTATTCTCACGATAATATTTGATTTTAATCTTATCTCCTACTCTATGTTTATAAAGATTATATCTGAAATGTGATGAATCTTCAATTTTTTCACCATCCATAGAAACAACAACATCCCCAACTTTTAATCCAGCTTTATCTGCTGGTTTACCACTTTCTATATAACCAATAATTGCTCCAAATTTAACATCACTGCCAATCTTAATATTTGAATAGTATTGTAAACCAAAAGAATTATTAATATCAGCTACTTGAACACCTACATAAGGTCTTTCTATTTTTTTGCCACTTTCCAAATCACTAATAATAGAATTAACTGTATCTATAGGTATAGCAAATCCCATACTTTCAACTCCATCACCAACAAGTTTTGATGAAGTCACACCAATTACTTGACCTTTAATATTGCATAAAGCTCCACCACTATTCCCTGAATTGATAGCAGCATCTATTTGTATAGCTTCCATTAAATAACTACCACTCGATAGTTCAACTCTTACCATTCTATTTTTACCAGATAGAATTCCTTTTGTTACTGAACCCATATATTCTTTACCAAGTGGAGCCCCTATTGTAAAAATTGAATCTCCTAACTCAGCTTCACTAGATGATCCAAGCTCCGCTACATCCTGAATCGTTTTAGCATCAACTTTTAAAATAGCAATATCAGCATATTCATCACTACCCACTAAACTAGCTTCTACTTCTGTTCCATTAATATAAGTTACTGTTATCTTTTTTGCGCCACTAATTACATGATGATTTGTAATGATATATCCATTCTTATCATCTTTTTTATAAACAAAACCTGAACCTGAACCTTGAACAGTATTAGTTCCAAAAAAAGATTGTTGTTCTGCTTCTACTTCAATATATACTGTTGAATTATATACTTTCTTAATCGCATTTTTTAAATCACTTTCTTCTTTAACAGTTGTTTTAACCACCTTTTCATCCGTTGTTATTCTCTTTACAATATGACTAGTCATAAGAGTAATAAAGCACCCTAAAAAGAAAGCTCCGAAAACACACAAAACAACAATTGGTATGTATTTATTTTTTTTCTTTTCTTCTACTTCTTTATATTTTATTTTTTCTTCCATTTTTATTCCTCCGTTTTCACTTATTTATTTTACCAAATCAAAAGTAGTACCTTCCCTTGTATCTTTTAGAACAATCCCTTGATCTAGTAAATCATTTCTTATCTTATCAGCTAAAGCATAATTTTTATTCTTTTTAGCTTCATATCTTAAATCAATTTGTTTTAAAATATATTTCTCTAATTCATTATCTATTACTTTATTAGTTATTAAATTAAGACCTAATACTTGATCAAAATCTTTAATCAAATAAATCTTTGTATTATTATTAACATCGCTTTTAAGTAAATCATATAATACTGTAAGAGCATTAGATGTATTTAAATTATTCTCTAAAGCTTCTCTAAATCTTGTTTGATATACATCAATAATTTCCTTATCCAAAACAGAATCATCATCTTTAATACTATTTATTCGCTTAATTAATTTATCATAAGTATTCTTGGTAGCATCTAAAATATCATAAGCAAATACTAATTGTTTTTGATAATGTGATTGTAAGCAAAATAAACGATATACTAGTGGACTATATCCTTTTTCAATCAATAATGATAAAGTCAAAAATTCACCACTAGATTTACTCATTTTGCCCGTCTGAGTATTTAGATGTTCCGGATGAAACCAATAATTACACCATTTATGTCCAACATAGGACTCAGTTTGTGCAATCTCATTAGTATGATGTGGAAATATATTATCAACGCCACCACAATGAATATCTAAATATTCCCCTAAATACTTTAAAGCAATAACAGAACACTCAATATGCCATCCCGGATATCCTAATCCCCAAGGAGAATCCCATTTTAACTCCTGATCATCAAATTTTGACTTTGTAAACCATAAAACAAAATCTGTCTTATTCTTTTTATTATCATCAGTCGAAACATCATCCCTAACCGCTTCTAATAAACTATCTTCACTATGATTAGTTAATTTATAATAATTTTCTAACTTAGAAGTATCAAAATAAACATTACCACCACTTAAATAAGCATAATTCGTATCAATTAAATGTTCAATAAACTTAATATAATCATCAATCATTGATGTAGCATTAACAACAACACTAGGCCATTTAATATTTAACCTATCACAATCTTCTTTAAATTTATCAGTATAATACCTAGCAATATCTAATACAGCCTTATTTTCTCTTTTAGCACCTTTAACCATTTTATCTTCACCAGTATCTGCATCACTAGATAAATGTCCTACATCCGTTATATTCATTACTCTAATAACTTTATAACCAATATATTCTAAAGTTTTTTCCAATATATCTTCCATTATATAAGTCCTTAGATTACCAATATGAGCATAATGGTATACCGTAGGGCCACAAGTATACATTTTAACACTTTTTTTCTCTATACTTTCAAACTGTTCTATCCTTTTTGATAAAGTATTATAAAATCTCATATGATCAACTCCTATACAATTATATCATGAAAAAATAAATATATTTCATTTTTTTTAAAAAATATCTTGCATAAATATTTTAAATATGGTATATTAT
>CADBLY010000002.1 GCA_902795725.1 uncultured Erysipelotrichaceae bacterium | reverse complement strand
AATTTTTATTTTTTTATTTATCATCCACATACACATCCTTAAAGGTAATTCTATTCTGTTACCTTCTATTTAATTTTACTAAAAAAAACGCAATAGTTTTTAAAAATTTCCCGTGTGAAATTTTTCTATTTACGTTTTTTTATATTTTAATGTTTTATTTAAATATACCTAGATAGTATTTTTTCTTTCCTCTTCTAATGACAATAATTTGGTTTTCTATTGCAATATCTTTAGTTATATTTAAATTTTCATCATTTACTTTATCACCATTTAATGAAATAGAATTATTTTTTAGAAATTCTCTTGCTTCTCTTCTTGATGAACAGATATTATTTGATACTAGTAAGTCTATTAAGGTAATATCGCTATCAATAGTAAATGTTGGAACTTCTTTTAAGCCATCTTTTATTTCTGATACACTTAATTTAGTTATATCGCCACTGAATAAAGCTTGACTTATGTTTACAGCTTTTTCATATTCCTTTTCACCATGTAAGAAAGTAATAACTTCTTTTGCTAATTTTTTTTGAGCTAATCTTTGTTCTGGTGATGCCATATGTTTTTTTTCTATATCTATAATTTCTTCTTTGGTTAGGAAAGTTAATTTTTTTAGATAATCTATTACAGAGCTATCTTCTGCATTTATTAAATATTGATACATCTCATATGAAGATGTTTTATTTTTATCTAACCATAAAGCATTACCTTCGGTTTTTCCAAATTTTACACCTTTTGAATCAAGAACTAATGGCATAGTCATACCATATAATTCTTTACCTATTTTTTTTCTAGCTAATTCAATACCTGTTGTTATATTTCCCCATTGGTCAGAGCCTGCAACTTCTAAAGTTACTCCTTTTGTTTCATATAAATTTACAAAGTCTAATCCTTGTAAAATAGTATATGCAAATTCACAGAATGTAATACCTGTTTCTAGTCTTCTACTTATGATATCTTTGTCTAGCATATAATTAACATTAATATATTTTCCATAATCTCTTAAAAAGTCTATGGTATTGATATTTTTGATCCAATCATAGTTATTAACTACTTCAAAGCCAAATATATTTTTTGCTTGTTTAGTTAATCCTTCAACATTTTTTAATACTTGCTCTTTAGTTATCATTTGTCTTTCTTTTGATGGTTTAGGATCACCTATTAATCCAGTTGCTCCCCCTACTAATAAAATAGGTTTGTGTCCATATTTAGCTAATCTAGTAGCTATTAAAAAGGATGAAAAATGTCCAATATGCATTGAATCAGCTGTTGGATCTGTTCCAATATAAAAAGTTAATTTTTCATTGTTTAATTTATCTTCTAATTCAGGACTACTTATATCTTTTATTAGTCCACGCCATTTTAAATCATCAAAACAGTTCATTTTTTACCTCCATATTTTAATATTTTTTGTGCGGCAATAAAGTCAGGTACATTATATTTTTTAGATAAATTTTCTATATTGTTAGCAATATATTTAGTTTCTTTTTTATATAATTCGTTAGGAATAAGAATTTCTCTACAAAGTTCTAGTGCGTCTAAGTCAAATAAATTATCAATAGCATGTTCTATATATTCTTCATTAGGTTGGTCTAATAAAAATTTACTTAGTAAATACATATTAGTAAATCTTTCATATTCTAAGCTTTGTGAATCTTGAATAAAAATAAAATTCTTATCTGAATATATTTTTCCATCAGATATTATGAAACCTCTTAAAAAATAATTTTCTATGTTTTGGTTTCTTTTAAGCAATTTATATACTTTGTTGTTTTTAGGATTTAAAAAATCTGTTCTGCATACTTGAAAGCCATAATATCTTGCTATTGATATACTATCTGGTTTTTTGTGAATATAATTTGTTTTGATTAGAATTTCTTTTGCTAAGGCACTACGACATTTATCCATAACTATTCACATCCATCTTTAGTACACTTACATTCTTCACAGTGACAATCACCTTCACAATTACATTCATTACCTTGCATGCAACCACATTCACACGTTTTATTGCTACTATATTTATTGTTTTGAGTAATTTCTATTCTTGATACACCAAAACTAATTAATTTATCTATATCTTCTTTTGGATTTGTGTTTCTAACACTTATTTCTAAGATTTCATTTTTATGATTATTTATTAGGTTTATAATATCTATATTACTGTTATTAATTTTAATAAAGTTAATATATGTTTCATTGCATATTTCTACTACTTTAATTATTTCTTCTTTAGTTAATAGATTTGAATCTATTAGTAGAGTTATTGTTTTACCATCAATAGCATCTCTAACTTCTTCTATTTCTTCTTTAACATAATCATAATCTTTATTCTTTACTGCACTTATATTTATACTCAAATCAATTTCATCTGCACCATTTTCTATTGCATCAATTGCTTCATATACTTTAACAGCTTTAGTATTTAACCCATTAATAACGGTTGCTACTTGTACTGTACTATTTTTTAATAAATTATGCGCTAATGCGATATAGTACGGATAAACATAAACAGATGCATAATGTTTTTGCATTGCTTCATCACATAGATTTTCAATATCTCTTAAGGTTGCATTTTTATCTAAATTTGCATAATCAATATAACTATTCATATAAACATCCTTTCATAAACACTCCTATTTTATCACATAACCCTTTCTTTTTTCAATAATGTTATTTCTTTTTTTTTAAAAACATGATAGAATAGTTACAGTAGAAAAGAGGTGGCGTATGGTACTTAGAGAACTTAATGCCAGTCAGTTTAGTGCATTTATTAATAATTATTCTGATGATTCAATTTATCAAACAGAACAATATGCAAATGCTTTAATTAAACAAAAATATACGAGTATATATTATGGATTAGAAGAAAATGGTAAACTATTTGGTGCGACTTTAGTATTAATTGAAAAAAGACAAGGTTTTAAATATGGTTATGCACCTAGAGGTTTTTTAATTGATTATTCTAATTTAGAATTACTTAAAACTTTTACATCTTTAATAAAAAAAGATCTAGGAAAAAAAGGTGTGATTGCTATTAAAATAAATCCATGTATTGTTAAGGAAACATATGATTCGATTAGTGGAAATATAGCAAGTAATGAGCAATCAGAAACAATATATAATAATTTAACTAGTTTAGGATATTATCATTTAGGTTATAACAATTTTTTTGAATCATTTAAACCACGTTTTGAAGCAATAGTTGAATTAAATAAACCAATTGAACAATTATTTAATAATTTAGATGCTAATATGAAAGAAAAAGTTATTACAGCTGATCAATCTGGTTTTCAAATATTTAAATCTAATTCTTTTAATCCTGATTACTTGTTTTTAAAGAATAAAGATGAAGCTGATTTCTATCAAGAAATGTTTTATGCTTTTCAGGATAGAATAGAATTTTTCTATATTAAGTTAGATACTAAGCAACATTTAAAACAAATACAAATAAAATATCAAAAACAATCAGAGATAAGTAGTCAAGCTAATGCAAAAGTTTTTGAAACAAGAGGAACGGATAATACTAATGAGATAAATATTAAATTACAAGAAGAAAGTAAATTAAATGATATGAAAAATGAATTAGTATTTGCAACGAATTTGTTAAGAGATATACCAGATGGTATTATTGTAGGGGCTTGTTTAGTTGTAAAACATAAAGATAAAGTTCATTTGTTGGTTGACAAGTATAATAATGAATATATGAATTTACATATGAATTGTTTATTTATTTGGAAACTTATGGAGAAATATGCTAATGAAGGATATAAAGAATTTAATTTAGGTGGTATTACTAATTTTTCTTTAGAAGATAATCCATATAAAGATTTAAATGATTTTAAATTAGGATTTGGATCAATAGGTTATGAGTATTTAGGAGATTTTGAATTAATTACTAATAAACCACTTTATGTAATGTATCAAAACTCATCTCCTTTTAGAAATATGTTAAAAAAATAATATAGAAATTTCTATATTATTTTTTATACTTAGTTTTTATTTCTTAGTGTTTAAATATTTAAATAGTGTGGTTGCTAAAGCAGAACCTACGAGTGGGGCAAGTATAAATAACCATACTTGTTTTAATGCTTTACCCCCTACTAAAAGTGCTGGAGCAATACTTCTGGCAGGATTTACAGACGTACCTGTTAATTTAATACCTAATAGATGAACAAAGGTTAATGATAGTCCAATAACTAATCCTGCTACATTATCTTTACTCTTATCTTTAGTTACTCCTAATACGGTAAAAATAAAGAAAAATGTTAATATTACTTCTGTTATAAATGCACCTAACATACTTATTCCAAAGCCACCATATGAATTAGCTCCTAAACTTGTTTCTTTAAAGGTTTCTATTGTTTTAACACTATTTAATATGAACGCTAAAACTGCAGCTCCAGCTATTGCTCCTAAAATTTGTGCAACTACATATTTTATTAATTCTTTACCTGTTAATCTTTTATCTAAAAACATGGCAAATGATACTGCTGGATTAACATGACATGATGAAATATTTCCAATTGTATATGCTAAAGCAACAATAGTTAATCCAAATGCTAGAGCTGTTGTTAATACATCAGCACTTGTTAAGACTGCTACTCCACAACCAAATAGAACTAGACAAAATGTTCCAATAAATTCACATACTATTTTTTTCATATATCCTCCTCTATTTAATTATACTATATTTTTTTGGTTTTTAATACTATAATTTTTTAGGGTTAATATCGATTTCAACATTAATTTTGTTGTCTTTTAGATATTTTTGGTTAATATATTTTAATTTTTCATATATTGATTCTAATCTTTTATATTTTATAATTATATGTAGATAATATTTATTATTTATTTTTGGCATATTACTACTACTTGGTCCTAGTACTGTAATATTATTTTTCTTTAAATATTCACTTATTTTTATTCCTTCATTATAAATGTATTGATAATCATTACCTATTAATCTTATTAAGGTTAGATTAACATATGGTGGGTAGTGTAGTAATTTTCTAATATTCATTTCTTCATTATAAAAACCTTGATAATCATTTTTACTGGCTTTAGTGATTGCATAATGATCAATATTAAAACCTTGAATAATAACTTTACCTTTCTTTTTACTTCTTCCACTTCTACCAGCAACTTGATTTAATAAATCAAATGTTCTTTCTGAGCTTCTATAATCAGGAATATTTAATGTGGCATCACCATTAATTACTCCTACTAATGTGACATCTTCAAAATCCAATCCTTTTGCTATCATTTGGGTTCCGATCAGAATAGGATATTCCTTATTGCGAAACATATTGATTATTTTTTCATGACTTCCTTTTTTACTTGTGGTATCTATATCCATTCTGAGTGTTTTTACTTTAAACATATTTTCTATCACTTCTTGTAACTTTTCGGTTCCTAATCCTAAGGAATTTATCTTATTACTATGACAGTTTGGGCAATTGAATGGTTTATATGTCATATAATTACAGTAATGGCATACCATTTTATTTTCTTTTTTGTGGTATGTAAGTGGAATATCACAATTAGGGCATTTTAAGACAAATCCACAACTTTGACATATAACGGTTGTTGAATATCCCCTTCTATTTAATAGAATTATAATTTGTTCATGTCTTTCTAGTGTATTTTTTATATTTTCTTGTAAACTTTGTGAAAGTATAGTGTTTCCTTTTCTTATTTCTTGTTTCATGTCTACTAATTCTACTTGTGGTAATTGATTATTAATTCTATTTGGCATTTCTAATAACTGGTATATACCACTTCTAGCGCGAGTATAACTTTCAATTGATGGAGTAGCACTTCCAAGTATGATTGGACAATGATGGGTTTTTGCTCTTTTGATAGCTATATCAATAGCATTATATCGTGGATTAACATCTTGCTTATAGGTATCTGTATGTTCCTCATCAATAATTATTAATCCTAAATTAGTAAAAGGTACAAAGATAGCACTTCTAGCTCCTATGACTATTTTTACTTGTTTATTTAGAACTTTACGCCATTCATCATATCTTTCACCGTCACTTAATCTACTATGCATAATTGCTATTTCATTACCAAATCTTTTTCTAAATGTATCTACAAGTTGTGGAGTTAAAGAGATTTCTGGTACTAATACAATTACTTCTTTATTTTTTATTACTTGTTCAATTATATGCATGTATACTTCGGTTTTACCACTTCCAGTAACACCATGGAGTAAGAATGGTTTAAATATATCTTTATTTTCTAATACTTTATTAACGATTTTGTTTTGTGTTTCGGTAAGTATAACATTCTTTTTTTCTTTTTCAATATTATTATTAAGACGATATACTTCTTCTTTATATTCCTTAATTATTTCATTTTTTATTAATGTATTTACTGAGCTTAAGCTTATTTTAGTTAATGTTGTTTTTAATTGATCATTTATCTTTAATAATTTGATTATTTGTTCTTGTTTTTCATTTTTACCTATATATTCCTTATCTATTAATTTAATATATGTTATCAATTTTTTATTTATATTAAAGCCTTTATGAACTTTTAAAGCACTAGGAAGCATGGTTTGATAGGCACTTATTAAACTACATAGAGTTTTTTTACTAATATATTCTCCTAATTTTAACATTTCACTATTTAATATTGGATGTTCATCAACAATATCAATTATTTCTTTTAATTGATATTCTACTTTTTCTTTAGTAAAAGATAATACAAAACCTTCAATTTTTTGTCTTCCAAATGGTACTAACACTCTAATACCTACTGATATCTTATCTTCTAAATGTTCTGGAATTAAATATGTAAATGTTTGGTTTAGGTTTTTAGCTTTTATTTCTACTAAGACATCTATTTTCATTAAACCATCTCCTAAAAATATTATACCTAAAATATATTATAATTACCATATTAATAGAAAAAAATATCTAATAGTTTAGATATTTCATATTCACTTTTGCATTATTTTCATATTGTTTTTTAAAATCATTAAGGCTATCACAAATACTTTTTACCAACTTTTTATTATCACATTTTCTTTCTTTATTAATAATAGAAAATGAGATATCTCGTAAAATATTGGTCGAGAAACTACCTAGTATTTCATATATTCCATTACATAAATTCATTTCTTTTTCACTTATATCATCATTATATGGAATTTTATTAACCGGATTAAATATTAAGAAAATCATTAAGGATTCTTGGGTATTCCATAAGATATTTGTTTTAGTTTGAATATAATCATCATCAAAGATATTATTGTCAATGTATTTTAAAAAGAACAAATAATATCTTATTTTCTTAAAATTTCTTTTTTCGCCATTTTCTACCATTAAATTATATAAATAGAGTGTTAATGAATTAATTTTACTATCTACTTCCATAAAAATCCTTTCAAAAAAACTTTATCATGATAATAAAGTTTTATAATATAATACATAAAATAAAGAATATTATTCCTAATACCATAGTTGTATAAGTAATGAATAGTTCTCCCCCACGTTCTTTACGGTTTTTAAATAAACTATCATTACCACCACTAATAATACTACTTGCACCTTCTGCTTTTCCACTTTGAAGTAATACTAAGGTAATAATAAGAATTGATACGATAATTAATAATGTTTGCATATAAATTCCTCCTATACATAATTTACCACAAAATAGATTTAATTTCAATAGTTATTTAGTTGGTTTATT
>CADBLY010000001.1 GCA_902795725.1 uncultured Erysipelotrichaceae bacterium | reverse complement strand
TTACTCATTCTACCACCCATTTCATAATATCATTATATCATTTATCTAAACAATTGCCAATTAAAGAGAAAGAAAAAGAACTATTATATAAATAATTCTTATAGTTTTTTTACTTTACTATATTCTTTTAATACAGGTTGTATTTGAACACATTCTAAAGCCTTTTCCATTGTAGGCACTAATAAATCATAATGAGCAACCAATGAATTAGGCTTACTATGATAATTATCTTGACCAAATGGAACAAAATAAACTAATTTGTTATTATATAACTTCATAATATTTTCCCCACTTAATCCTAATCCATCATTCGTTGATACAGCAATCACAACAGGTTTTTGGTTGCGCAATGTAGCCTTAACAGCTAAATTAACTGGATTATCCGTTATACCGCTAGCCATCTTACCAATAAAATCACCCGTAGCAGGTAAAACTACCATAATGTCCATTGGATTCTTAGGTCCAAAAGTTTCCGCACCTACGATATCTTTAATTACTTTTCTTCCAGTTAAATATTCAACTGCTTTAATAAAATCTGATCCCTTACCAAATCTCGTATCATATTTATAAATATTTTCCGATATAACAGGATATACATCATAACCTAATTCCATTAATTCTTTAATATTATCAATAACTTGATATAAAGTACAAAAAGAAGAAGTGATTCCTAATCCTACTTTCATCTTATACCTCCTAAAATTTCTTAAGAAGAATCTTTCCCGCACGTTTAGCATCATATTTAGCTGGTATAGATGAATATAAATAATAATTAATACTATATTTTTTTAACAACTCTTGATCTATTCCATATGGATATGATGCAATATCTAATATGTAACCACTAATATTAGGAATAATATCTTCAGATATAATATTTTCCGGAACCGTATTAATAATCAAATCACTATGAATTAAATTATAAGACAAGTGCTGAAAATTATTAGTAAAAAAGAAATCTTCATTGTTAGTAGGAACTTTATTTACCCCTAAAACTACATTATACTTATCTTTTAATTTTTCATACAACATCTTACCAATACAACCATATCCCAATATACAAATATTATTTTTTAACTTATCTTTAATATTATCCATTATTCCATCCACACATATTTTATTATTTTCTAAATTTATAGTATCATCATCCATAAAACTAATCACTTTTTTACCATCTAGTTCCATTGGTTTAATACCTGTATAAATAATACAATCATCTCTTATTTTTTTTATTGTATACTCATTTAATTTAAAAGTATTTAATCCATTCATCGGAAGAATAATCATATCATATTTAGAAATATTATCTAAGCTACCATGTTTATACTCATCAAAACCAATACTTTCCACGCAGTATTTGTTACTCAAATATTCAATAATTACCCTGTATCTTTCATCACTACCTAAAACTAAAACGTGCATCAAATTCCCCCACTCATCATATTGTATTATTTTTTTTAACTTTTGTTACTATTTTTCATAAAATATAAAGAGGTGTTTTTATGTGTGCAATATTAGGTCTTATAAGTAAAAAGAAAAATAAGGAACTATTTAAAAACATGTTAGAATTGATGAACAATCGAGGTAATGACCACACAGGATATTATTTTGAAAATGACATATACTTAGGTCATAAAAGACTAGCCATTATAGATTTAGAAAAAGGAAATCAACCAATGTATGATAAAAATTATATTATTGTTTACAATGGAGAATTATATAATACCGATTCATTAAAAAAAGATTTAAAAGATAAAGGAATATCCTTTAATACAAACAGTGATACCGAAGTAATACTAAAAGGTTATATATATTATAAAGAAAAAATAATGAATAAATTAGAAGGTATCTATGCCTTTGCAATATACAACAAGAAAAATAAAGAATTATTCCTAGGACGAGACAGATTTGGGGTAAAACCACTCTATTATACAAAAAAGAAAAAAGAATTCATCTTTTCATCTACCATCAAAAGTATATTAAAAAGTAAAATAGTTAAACCCATTTTAACAAAAAAAGAACTTGCCCAAATACTATCTTTAGGTCCATCTAAAGCTATAGGAAGTGGTATATTTAAAGACATTAAAGAACTAAGACCAGGTCACTACTTAATATATAAAAAAGGTAAAATCAAAGTTAAAAGATATTGGAAATTAAAAAGCAAAAAAAATAAGGATACCTTTGAAGAAGCAACAAAAAAAGTAAATGAATTATTGACAGATTCTATTAAAAGACAAATGATATCCGATGTACCTATAGCAACCCTTTTAAGTGGAGGATTAGATTCAAGTATAATAACTGCAGTAGTAGCTAATAATTTAAATCAGCCACTAACAACCTACTCTATTGACTATCAAGATAATGATAAATACTTTAAAAAAAATAAATTTACCGTATCTCAAGATAAATATTATATAGATATAATGTCTAAAACCTTTAATACTAACCATAAATATAAGATAATTAGTCAAAAAGATGTAGTAAATTTATTAGAAGAAACATTATATCTAAAAGACTATCCAGGAATGACCGATATAGAATCATCACTTTACTGGTTCTCAAAAGAAATAAGCAAAGACTATAAAGTTATATTAAGTGGAGAATGTGCAGATGAAATATTCGGTGGCTACCCATGGTTTTATAGAGATGAACTAAACAATGAATTTCCATGGATAAATAATCTCGAATATAGACAAAAAATTATAAACAAAAATTTAAAAATAAATCTTAAAAAAACCATCCATAAAGAATATAAAAAAACAATTAATGAACTATCAAGAAAAGACCGAAATGATAAATATAAAAAATTATTCTATATTAATATGACCCACTTTATGACTACCCTATTAGATAGAAAAGATAGAATGACCATGGGAGCAACACTAGAAGCTAGAGTACCATTCGCTGATACCAAACTTATAGAATATCTATGGAATATACCATTTAATTATAAATATCAAAAAAGCCAAGAAAAATACATATTAAGAGAAGCATTCAAAAATATTATTCCCGATGAAGTACTATATAGAAAGAAAAATCCTTACCCTAAAACTCATCATCCATACTTTTTAAAACAAGTAACAAAACTATTAAAAGATAGATTAAAAATAAGTAATAATCTATCTAAAATATTTAATATTGAAGAAATATACAATCTTCTAAATTCTAAAGAAGATTATAATATTCCTTGGTTCGGTCAATTAATGACCAAACCCCAATTAATAGCCTATCTATATCAATTTGATTTATGGATAGAAAAATACAATATAGAAATAAAGATATAAGGAAAGCAATTGCTTTCCTTATAATCTCATTGTAAATGTCAACCACCCTGTACTAAAGTACAGGGCTTATTGCGAAGCTGAAAGCTTACTATGAGAGTAAACTCTATTATTTATCGTTAATTT